>CBJMBI010000541.1:0-3189 GCA_966427955.1 uncultured Ktedonobacterales bacterium | reverse complement strand
AACACCTTAGGGGAAAAGATAGGGATTTGTCCTAGTAGACAGGCTTATCTATTTGTCTTATCCTGATTTGAGGAATCTCATGGGATAGATATCCTATAAAAGGATCTATGCTGATGAAAGTGATGGTCTCTTCCTCAATCCTCAAGAAAGGTATAAGAATGTGTCATGAGTGTACAAAACTCTTCCTTACATCGCCGTTTGCAAGTGGTCTGTGCTTTAGCGCTTAGCCTGGGGCTGTTCTTCGTCATAGCTGGAACATCCTTTGCTCATGCTGCTGTGATCGACTCAAACCCAAAGATGAACTCGACGATCACGCTTGACAAGTTACCAACAACGATTACAGTCACAACGGCAGAAAATATGAAGCCTGGTGCTGCCAATAGTAATCTCTTTGTTTACGGACCAAGTGAGAAATTAATTAGCCAGGGAGATGCTACGGTTGCTCTGAATGATCCTACCCATATGTCTGTCACCATCAAACCTGATAAAGCAGGTGTGTATACAGTATATTGGAAGACTGTGTCAGCAGATGATGGAGATCCGGATCAGGGAGCATTTGGCTTTACAGTCACGTCAACCTCCTCAACAGCACCGACTGCAACTGTGACAGGAACGCCTACTTGGGTGCCCATTGTTACAGGCATCATAGCCTTGGTTGTGGGTCTAGGTGCTGGGATTGGCATTGGACGTAACAGAAAATAGTTTTCTTCCTTCCCGAGCGGAGACTTGCTCTACAATTAGCCTATCCCATTTGGCAACTACCCAGTAATAGGCATACAATAGAGGAGATGGAAGCTACATTCACATCGTTCTACTTCTAAGGAAGGTTTCTTGTTTATGAAAGCAGTGCAATTTGCACAATATGGCGAACCTGACGTACTGCAAGTGCGAGAGGTTGCTGATCCAGTTCCTCAACCAGACGATGTCCTCATCGAGGTCAAAGCAACGACCGTCAATCGCCTTGATCTCTTCCAGCGTGCTGGAAGCCGACCAGTCAATAAGCTTCCATTCACTCCTGGTCTAGAATCTGCTGGTATAGTCCTCCAGGATGGGAATGGATTTCGGGCGGGAGAACGTGTGCTAACAACGCGAGCTTTCCTAGCAAAAGGTGGGGGCGGCTATGCCAGCAAGCTAGCTGTCCCTGCAACTGATCTAGTGCGTATTCCTGCTAATGTTACTTTTGAGCAAACAGTAGCTGCTGGGCTGGCAGCATCAACGGCTTGGGGAAGCTTATTTGACCTCGGGAACTTGCAAGCAGGCGAACGTGTCCTGATCTGGGCCGGATCAAGCGGAGTAGGCACTATCAGTATTCAACTGGCCAAACATGCAGGAGCTTGGGTCGCCACAACGGCAAGTTCAGACGAGCGTGCCAAAACCCTCTATAAACTAGGAGCTGATCTTGTCATCAATCATCGTACCCAGGATGTAGGAAAAGTACTACAAGAGGTTGGTGGCGTCAATTTGGTGATTGAGCTAACTGGCTCAACTTTACAAACAAGCTTACAGGCATCGGCCATTGATGGTAGAATTATCCTGGTTGGCAACCTCGGTGGACAACTGGCAACGGTGGATACACAGACTTGGCGACTGCAACGTACACGGGTAATTGGTGGAGGACAAATCCTTACATCCGTAGCCAATGAGGAGAAAATGTTGCATTTGATCGCTGAAAAGGCTGTAACACCACTTATAGCATGTACGCTACCAGCTGAGCGAGCAGCCGAAGCACACTCGTTGTTGGCAAGTGGTGAACTGCAAGGCAAGATTGTGCTCATCCATTCACATTCAAAATGATTTAGAGGATAGATGGAAGGAAATCAACTTATAATGCAAAATCAGGTTGTCAGCGGGCAGATTTTATTTACCAGAGGCGTGCCTGCTATTGAAGCTTTGCCGAGCAAACTGTTAAGCGAATGTATGCAAGCAGTGCTAGAAGGTCCAGATAGAAACACCATCCTCCAGTATGGCAATAATGCCGGATACGTTCCCTTACGCCAGTTGCTAGCTGATCAATATGCCGTATCCTTTGAACAGGTCCTGGTAGGTAATGGCTCATTGCATCTACAAGATCTACTAGCTGCTCTGCTTATCAAGCAAGGTGACGTTGTCTTTGTGGAGCAACCAAGCTATGACCGAGCCATCAAAACGTTTCGCCGTCGTGGGGCGAAAGTGATTGGCATTCCACTGGAACATGATGGTATAAATCTAGTAGCGTTAGAAAGAGCTATTGCAAAAAAAGTACCAGCTTTCATGTATATCATCCCCGATTTTCAAAATCCAGCTGGTGTGACAACCTCTACGGAGAAGAGACAGGCTCTCGTGGATTTGGCACAACGCTATGGTTTCTGGCTAGTTGAGGATGTTCCTTATCGCACACTACGATATGCAGGAGAAACGCTGCCTCTATTACGAGATCTGAATCCAGAACGCGTCATCACCGTCAGTTCCTATAGCAAGTTGATCAGTCCAGCCTTGCGTGTTGGCTATCTCATTGGACCAGACCAACTGGTAAAACCATTAGCCAGATTAGCGGAAGAGACCATTCTCGCTCCAGTCCTCCCTACACAAGCAGCTGTGGTTGAGTTCCACAAGAGAGGCTATTTCGCATCTAACCTGGAGCAACTAAAGCAACTGTATGCTCCACGTCTCCAGACAATTGTCACTGCTCTCAAGACTCATCTGCCTAATGTCGCATTTACAGAACCTCTGGGAGGCTTCTTTGTAAGTATCACTCTACCAAAACAATCAACAGATACTCCTTTACTGACACGAGCCAAAGAAGTCGGGCTTGCGCTCACAGACGGACGGGATTTCTTTGCTGATCCGTTAGATGAGAGCAAACAGCAAAACAGCGGTGAGTCCTTTATACGACTTCCCTTCTGTGCCCTTACACCAGCAGAGCTTCAAGAAGGCATCAAGCGGCTTGCAGCACTCATTTAGGACTCGTGTGGGTTGCCAGATAAGTTCGCCCAAACGGGGAGATATGCGTCATGAGTAGAAATTGGCGAAGTTATGGGTCAACCCCTTTTACGCCCAAGAACTCGGCTGGTCCAGCCGCGATCCACGTGAAACCGCGGCGACTCAGCCGAGTTCTTGGGCCAGCCCGATGAGAAGTCCTTCAGGTCCGCGGATGTAGCAGAGCCGATATGCGTCTTGGTACTGGACCACTTCGAGGCTTTCAAGCTCTGC
>CBJMBI010000540.1:0-3200 GCA_966427955.1 uncultured Ktedonobacterales bacterium | reverse complement strand
GAGGATTGAAACCTTACACCAACAGCCGATCTATCAAATATCTCAGCTTGGGTAGCAGTGGCTCTTCGGAGCTGCTGAGGATTGAAACCATTGGATGCCCTTTCAAGGCTCTGCCTTCAAAATGTAGCAGTGGCTCTTCGGAGCTACTGAGGATTGAAACGAGGATTGAATAAAAAACGAGAAAGGAGGAAAGATGGAAATATATAATCCATTGTGCGTAAAAGTGTGGGGTGAGCGAGCTTGCTTTACAAATCCTGCATTTAAAGTAGAGCGCGTAAGTTACGAAGTCCCTACGCCTTCTGCAGCACGCGGGATATTGTCAAGCATCTTCTGGAAACCAGAGTTTGAGTGGCGTGTTCGCAAGATATATGTATTGAAACCGATAAAATATTTTTCAATAACACGCAACGAGGTCAAGCATCCCATTGTTATTAGTACCACGAAAAAGTGGGCACAAGAAGGAGGGAACTACTTCATAGAAGAACACAGAACGCAACGGCATATGCTAGGATTACAAGATGTAGCCTATGTTATTTTTGCTGACATTGTACTTCGTGATCATGCTAACGCTGATATTGCGAAATACAGGGATCAATTTAGAAGAGCAGTATCACAGGGGAGATGTTTTCAAACACCTTGTTTAGGCTTGAGAGAGTTCATAGCATCCTTCGGAGAGCCTGACATAAACGACAAGCCCATTGATCTCAACATGGATCTTGGCACTATGCTACACGATTTCATTTACATCGGGAACAAAGCCAAACCTATCTTTTTTCATGCAGAACTGGAGAAGGGCATTTTGACCATTCCTGAGTACCTATGGGAGGACAAGGATGTTTCTTGAACGGTTAGCAGAATACGCTGATAGCATCGATACACCACCTCCAATGTACCAGAAGAAACTAGTGAAATACGTTGTTCCTTTGGATGGCAATGGAGATTACAGGAAGATTGTCGCACTTAACAATGGTGATGGTCTCCAGATGAATGTACCAGTTATTCGGCGTAATGGTGTGCTTCCTTGCCTGTTAGCAGATAATGCTGCATATGTCCTAGGGATCGATCCTAAGAATGCTAAGAAAGCACAGGAAGCACATCAGGCATTCAAAGAGCTTACACGTCAATGCGCTGCTGAAGTACCAATAGTGCAGGCCGTTGTGAGCTTTCTGGATAACCTTCCCAGCATTGATATTCTCTTTGGGGATCTGGGAATTGCTGAGAAGGACTTCGATTATCTTGGTCGCATTGTTTTTGAAGTTGACGACGTGAGCCTCATAGACCTCCCTGAAATTCAGCAATTCTGGGCAAAAATCAACACTTCTCAGGATGAGAATAAGGCTGAATGCCTGGTCTGTCGAGAGATGAGGACTCCAGTTGAAAAGCTCTCGACAACCATCGGCGGTATCCCTGGGGGACAAGCAGCGGGTGTTTCGCTCATTTCAGCATACGAGCCTGCATTCTGGTCTTATGGGCTCAGCACATCACTAAACTCGCCAATGTGCGAAGAATGTGCAACGAAGTGTACCAATGCACTCAATAGCCTTATTGAGACGAAAAATACACGGCTGTACGTTCTTACCAAACTAAAAAAGAAGGGGGGAGAGAACACAGAAGAGAAGTTTGCAAACTTGTACACAGGATCTTCCATCTATCTCTTCTGGTCAAAGCATGCAGAAGATGCGTCTGATTTCAACAGGATCATTTCAGAAGCTCAACCAGAGGACGTAGCAGCATTATTCTCTTCCCACTGGAGGGGAAAGCAACAAGAAATCGAGGACACCAGCGCATTTTATGCTGCTACTATCTCAGCTCGGTCTGGCAGGATTATCCTAAGAGACTGGGTGGAGACAACAATAGACAGCGCTCGTGATAACCTTCAACGCTACTTCCATTTGCAAGGCATCATGACCTCCTCTGGAGAACGATGGTTTCCATTGTGGCACCTGGCGCTAGCAACGGTTCGTGAAGGGGACCCACAGCCGATTGTTGGCACATCATTAATCCGCTGTGCGCTGCGTGGTGAGGCATTGCCTCTTGCATTGCTCCCTATCTTGCTCAGTCGCGTGTACGCTGGTACGAAAGTAGGCGATAAGAGGATTTATTGCACAACACCACAAGCGGCACTTATCAAGATGATATTGCTTTCTCAAAGTGATATTTCATGGATAGGGGCATCTACAAACACAAAAGAAAGGCATCAACTTATGAAAGAAGTTGACAAATCGTGCAATGACACTGCTTATCTACTTGGCAGGTTGTTTGCAACACTGGAGTATCTCCAGTATGCGGCACTAGGTGACACTAATGCAACAATTGCTGACAAGCATCTTAAGACAGCATCAACGTCTCCAGCATCGGCGTTCCCGTCTTTAATGCAGAAAGCCGATGCTCATTTGTCAGAGCTTCGTAAGAACAAAGGCGGTCTCTACAGATATATTTCTGATGAAATCACAGAGATCATGCAGCAATTGAAAGTACATGAATTCCCCTATACACTTACGATGCAAGAGCAAGGGCAATTCATTATAGGACGATGGCAAGCTAAGAATGGCAAGAAAACGACACTAATTGAAGAAACAACAGCAGAGGAGGCTGGCAATGACTAATCACTGTGATCCTGCAAAACGACACGACTTTGTTTTTTTATTTGATGCAATCAACAGCAACCCCAATGGAGATCCAGACAACGGCAATCTCCCACGCGTTGACCCCGAAACACAAAAGGGCATTGTTACCGATGGATGCATCAAACGCAAAATTCGCAACTGGATTGACATTGTTTATGGCACTGAAGAGCGCTATAAAATCTATATTCAGTCCAAGGATGCATTGAACACGCTGCATGAACGAGCGTATACGGCGTTGAATATCAAGGCAAACAAAGGCAAACAGAAGCTTGAGGAGATCGAAGCTGCAAAAGCATGGATGCGTGATAATTTCTATGATGTCCGCATGTTTGGAGCTGTAATGTCAACTGGTGATGCTAGCTGTGGTCAAGTTAGAGGTCCTGTGCAAATTGCTTTTTCTCAGTCTGTTGACCCTGTTATGCAGCAGAACATAACCATTACTCGCATGGCTGTTACACGAGCAGGAGAGGACAAAAAGCAAGAGATGGGACAAAAATCCATTGTTCCCTATGGGCTCTATATGGGACATGGATCATTTAACCCGTTTTTTGCGTCTAGTGTGACTTCACAGGA
>CBJMBI010000539.1:0-3205 GCA_966427955.1 uncultured Ktedonobacterales bacterium | reverse complement strand
ATACGCAAGTCCGTACCTTCTATACTTTCAGCATTACTAGCAGCATGATATTCCTTAAGTAATTTTGTAAATTCTTCAGCAGACCATTGTGGATACGCAGTCTTTAGCTCCTTCACAATACGTTCAGAAATTGCAACGCCATCACGATATGTGATATCAAAGAAATCAATCATGACAATGGCAATATCTGGCTGATATTGTTTCGCGAGTGCAGCACACTGTCTTAATAGCCAGGTTTTGCCAATGCCACCTTTCTTCGCTTTTTCTTCGAGCTGATCATAAAAGTATAATATCCATGGGGCATCCGTATCAGTCAGCCATTGTGTGAAGATCTGCAACTCTCTACTGCGTCCAATAAAGTTGCTTTTCATCTGCTGGAATGGCATAAATGTATCTCCTTCTCATGAGGAAGTATCGCTGGGATTGAGGGAAGACAAAATGTGAGCATGCTCCTTCAACCGCTCCAGTACCTTCGTATCGCGTGAAAGTTCTTCACATAGCTTATAGCAAATCTCAGATGGCATTTCCTTAACAATTTTTTGAATACTCTGTTGCGCGACCGATAAAACATCACTCCCCATAGGATCGCTAATCCTATAGTAAAAAAATTCTTGGAGGGAGAAGATACACTCTTTGGGGTCCAGGCTTGTTGAATCAATTGCAGCTTGCAAGTTCAATTTTGCTAAATGCTGGTATATATGCGACATGACAAGCACTGCCTGACCACCAAGTACAGATTTGAGTTCTTCATCCTTTTCAAACTCTTCTCGAAAAATCGAAAAGTATGTTGTTGGTTCACTTATAATCTTCTGAAACGTTTTCTCAATTACTTGCGGAAGCATTGAACTATTTTCACAGTGTGCACTATGGTAGAGATACTCTTGCAAGTAGCGAATACGGTCGGTACCAGGGCTTTCTATGGCAAGTCGCCAATTGGTCTCAGCCAGGAAGCTGTGAATCTCCATATATCTTTCAAGCTGTTCAATTTTGAGCTTCGTCAGAAAAATATGTCGAATGGGAGCTTCCAGAGAATAGCCAGATCTGGATCGATCCCAACTAAGGATATCCGTCCTTTGATCTAGTCTTTTGGGAAGACTCAGATAAGCTAGACTGCTGCTTAATTTATAGCGCTCTGCGAACTTCTCGATCATTTTTTGCATAATATCAAGGTTGTATCTCCTAGGGACGGAAAAGAGATCAAGCATAGTCTGGTACCACTCAAGATCAGCTGGTGTAAAGACCGCACGAGCTAACACACCACGGTTGATCACTTGCTCTGTGATTCTCTGCATGAGTTGCTTCTGATCTGTGCTTTTTCTCGGGTCCAGTGCCTCGTCTTGAATAGCCTGAACCATGACGTTGACTGCCAGAGGATATCCACCAGTCCAATCGAAGACAATCTCTTGTATTTCTGGAGCGATTTGCTGCGACCATCGGCTGACATAATCGAGACAGCTTGCCTTATTAAGCGACTTGACTTGAATTGTATCAAGCTTACGTGCAAGTGACATTGTATGATCGAACGATACTTTTCGTTGACTAGCTAATACAAAAAGCAACCTGCTTTCCTTGACTAATTGGTCAAGCATCTGCTCAATCCAACCAAGTTGCTCATCGCCAGCCGAATCTAAACAATCTATCAGGAAAACTGCTGGTTTATGATTAACAAGTGCTCTTGTTGCATCAACAGATTGAGAAAGCCAATCATTGTTTTTTGGTGCGAATTGCACACCGTATGTTTGTACTTGCTGGATGACTTCGTGTGAAAAAAGGGCAGTACTCTGGCTTGCATCGGTCCAAATGGAAGGTAACTGCCTTTGGCTGCAATGGCGTTTTATTCTCTGCAATAGTGCCGTTTTGCCAATACCGCCAACTCCGTGAAACTCAATGATTTGCTGTTGCACAGGTTTGTTCTGCACTAGTGCAGTGCATCTCTCTTCAATGAGCTGTAATTCTTCCTCTCGATTCACAAAAAGGCTCATATTTGTTACTCCGTTAAAACATAAGGCATTCTTTATCCATTTGTTAATCCCCCACTTTTAGAGCAATTGGAAATATTTCCTAAACAGGCAACTAGCATAGCAAAACCTTGACAAGTGGAAAGCTCACAGGTACAGTAAAAGAAACTTATTGTTGGTACATTCCCCTCTATTCAAGAGTTTATATGCTAATCATACCAAAATGGCATGCATTTGACTAGCAGATTCAGGTAATCAGTGTAATATGAAACAACAGAATGATGATCGTACCATTTTGAGTCAATTGATGGACCCACTTGCAATCTCATCAGCAAGAACAGTCTATGATTCGCAAGAGAATCTGATTAGATTAGACCTTTCCCAATTACAGTTGCGTGAGCTACCTGCTCAGGTGGGACTATTCATCCATTTGCAAAGACTCGACTTGAGGGAGAACCATCTGCGTGAACTTCCTACTGAATTGGGTCAGTTGGCTAACCTCCAAGAACTGTATTTAAATAACAATCTGCTCTACGAATTGCCTCATCAACTAGGCCTATTAACTTGCTTGCAAGAATTACATGTCAATAACAATCAGCTACGTGAGTTGCCTACTGAATTGGGACAGTTAACTCATTTGCAGGAGTTACATGTCAATAACAATCGGTTACGCGAGTTACCTACTGAATTGGGAAAGTTAACTCATTTACAGGAGTTATATGTCAATAACAATCAGCTACATAAGTTACCCACTGAACTGGGGCAGTTAACTAATCTGAAGAATCTTGACCTGAGTAGTAATCTTTTGAAGTTTTTACCTGCTGAGCTAGGACATTTAACCAATTTGCAAAGATTATATCTGAACAATAATCAATTGTGTGAACTACCCGCTGGGCTTGGCCAGTTGATCAGCCTCCGAGACCTTGTCCTAAACGATAACCAGTTAAGCGAATTGCCAGCCTCACTGGGGCAATTGACGAATCTCCAGGGGCTCTATCTAAGAGGTAATCAATTAGGTGAATTGCCAGCCTCGCTGGGACAGCTAACCAACCTTGAAGGTCTTTATCTGAGGGACAATCAGTTAAGTCAACTGCCTCCTAGTGTGGGAAGATTGACCCAACTGCAAAGATTGTACCTAGATGAGAACCAATTGCGCGAGTTGCCTGTTGAGCTGGGACAATTGACCAATCTGCAAGAACTTTACCTCAATAAAAACCAATTGCGCGAGTTGCCTGCTGAACTAGGTC
>CBJMBI010000538.1:0-3209 GCA_966427955.1 uncultured Ktedonobacterales bacterium | reverse complement strand
GAGCAACCCCCCAGCCGTTTTGAAGACGGTGAGGCCCACCGGGACCTCTACACCTCCAGAATGCTATTGTATTTTTCCATGGGCCGGGTAAGCTTGTCAAGCCATCTTTGCGCCTTTTCGTTGATTTTTATATAGCCATTAGCTACGCAAATAACTCACGAATGCGCTCCACTGTAACCTCTGTGAGATGCTTCACCATCAAATCAGCCTTGCGCAGTCCCGGCAAATCACGTTCCCCAGCGACAGCAATACAGGGCATTCCACCTGCATGTGCAGCTTCAACTCCTGCTACAGCATCTTCGATCACTAGACATCTCTCTGGCTCTACTCCAAGTTCTGCTGCGGCCTTCAGGAAGATATCTGGTGCAGGTTTGCCATATGCAACACTTTCGCCTGAGACAAGCACTGATAGGTAACGATCTAGTTCAAGTAATTCATTGACCAATTCGATATTTTTGATGGGTGTTGATGATGCCAAGGCTTGGCAATAGCCCGCGTTGTGCAGTGAACTAAGCAATTCGATCGCACCAGGTAATGGTGTAACAGCATGACGGACAAATTCGCGGTAATACTCCTCTTTACGATCAGCTAACTCCCGTATACGCTCTGGTGGCATGGGACCCCACAGTTTGGGGATGATAACATCATTTCGCATACCAAAGGTTGCATAAAATTGCTCATCAGTAAAGGGGAGTCCTGCTGATTGGGCTAAGCGATGCCATGACTTGCGATGTTCCTCTGCACTATCAATAATGACTCCATCTAGATCCCAGATCACAGCTTGTAGTTGATTTGTCATAGACGCGAGACGCTCCTATCTTTTCCTATCAATGAGGGTAGCCACTTCCGATATTTCTTCATAGACGAGATTTATCGACCGTGATAGAATGGCTGCCAAGCATATGTAGATTGGTATCAGGATTCATTTTTGCTCCTGGCAACCATTCGCATCAGATTGCTTTAAACAGCGACGACTGTATTGGTACTATTATATCCCGCACATAATAATTGAGTTACCATTGCATTCTGATTAGCCCCTTCAAAAGTCACTTAAGGCAAAACAGTCAAGGACGAACATGCCTTGGCATATAATAAATCTAGATCCGGAGGATATTTACATGAGCAGCCATCGCGCATTCTTCAATCAGGAGATAGAAACACTACCTAAGCGCAACTTGCAAGCGTTGCAGCTACAGCGCCTCCAAGCAATTGTTGAGCGAGCATATACCCATAACCAATTTTATCGTCAGCTCTATGATGAGGCAGGTGTCAGACCATCAGATATCAAGTCACTGGAGGATATTCGCAAACTTCCCTTTCTTGAGAAGAAAACAGTACGAGCTGCCTATCCCTATGGTATGGCGTTAGTATCTCCTGGTACTCCTGGTGGTATTCTAGAAATGCATGCAACAAGCGGCACAACTGGCAAAAGTGTCCCAGTTTTTGCCACCAGGAAAGATATTCACCAGTGGGCAGACCTCAATGCACGCGAGCTATGGATGGTTGGTATGCGTCCTGGTGATGTCTTAATGAATTGCTATGGTTATGGCCTCCCAACGGGTGGCTTCGGTTTCCATTATGGCGCATTGGCTATGGATGTCATGGCCATCCCTATGGGTTCAGATGTCCGCCAATACGAGCGTATATTTGCTTTCATTGCTGACTTTGGCGTCACCGCTGTCTGCATGACACCCTCAGTTGGTCTCTATCTTGGCAATAAGGCAGCAGAATGCGGGTTAGATTTCAGCAAGACCAAGCTCAGGATTGGTCTCTTTGGTGCCGAACCCTGGCCATGGGAGACGAGGATGAAGTTGGAGAAACTGCTTGGTCTTACAGCTTATGATGAGTTCGGCATGACAGAGTTCCTGGGACCAGGTATGACCTGTGAATGTGAAGTCCGTGACGGGATGCATGCCTGGGCTGATGCTTTCCTTGTCGAATGTGTTGATCCCCAGACTGGTGAACCAGTTGAAGAGGGCAAAGATGGCGAACTAGTCTGGACTTGGCTCAATGCTGACGGAACTGCCGTGATCCGCTATCGCAGCCGTGACCTCTCCCGCACATGGTGGGAGGAGCGTTGTCCCTGTGGGCGTACTCATCCAAAGATTGGAGCAATCAAAGGACGGAGCGACGATGCTGTCTCGATCCGTGGTCTGATAGTCTTTCCTAGTCAGATAGAGGCTGCTCTGGTTAGGTTCTCTGAGACTGGGTCCAACTTCCGTATCATTGTTGATAGAAGGAATGATCTGGATACCTTCGATCTGAAAGTCGAAGTCAAAGATATTGCAATCCTTGCTCATGAGGAGTACGCAAGAAAGCTACAAAAGCAGATGGCTGAAGCAGTCAAGTCCATCACAGGTAATACTCCTCACGTTGAGCTGGTAGCTCCCGATAGCCTACCTCGTGCCAGCGGTGGTGAGTCCAAGACTGCCAGCGCTCGCGTCGAAGACCGACGCAAAAAAGCTTAAAAGCTTCAAAAGTCAAAAAAGGGAACCAAGAGGATCACTCCTTCTGGTTCCCTACATCACCTCTGAGGAGGTTTTAGCACAACCTCGTTATAACCTGCCAAACCCACCTCGTGAGATAGTGCGTAAGATAGCGATAAGAATACAGGCACCAATTAAGGCTACGAGAACAGTACCCCAGAAACCCAAGGCTGTACCGGGGGCTAGCACATCCATTAAGAGTCCACCAATGAAAGCTCCAACAATGCCAATGATAATATCTCCAACAAGTCCATATCCACCACCACGCATGAGTGCACTTGCAAGAAAACCCGCAATTAATCCAACAAGAAGCCAAGCCAGCAAACCGCCGGGCTCAAGTGCCGTAGCGAGAACTAACGCAGCAATTGACATGTTTTTTTCTCCTCTCTGATTGGTAAGGACAGACGTACTTTTTATACCACGGTAGCTCGTACAACGAAAAGAGGTCTTCTTTCGTCATCCACACTTATAACACGGTTGAGATGACAAAACAGATGCAGCGGTTCGTTGCATTGTTAGGATGGTGCTAGAGATAGGATAGCGCAGAAGAAAGCGGCTGATTCCGATACGGAACAAAGCGCCGTGTGGCACATCCGGCAATAGCCGCTCAAAGTAATTACCACTCGTTTTTCTCATGTGTCAATAAAAGTAGTATTAAGATACTAGCCTCTCTTTGTTCTTGGTTGCCTCACTCAGCCAATCAACGAACAAGACAATCACTGG
>CBJMBI010000537.1:0-3209 GCA_966427955.1 uncultured Ktedonobacterales bacterium | reverse complement strand
ACCGATGGTTCACGTTTGGGCTATGACATCAATACACTCTATGAGACTGGAAATTCAGGTGAGAAACGAGCCTATGATCATATTCGCTTTAAGCAATTGGTACAAGAACATGGAATTCTCTGTGATTCGCAGGCCGAATATGAGCGTCAGGTGGCTCGTTTCTTATTTGGCTTCTCCGATGTGAAAGATTTTGAGAAGCTCATCAATCTTCTCCTTGTCTTGCGTCGCCCAAATTTAAGTACAGAACTGAATTTTTCACGTGTCCATGAATATCTCAAAATGTCACTGCCCAAGATCTCAAGTGAAACAACTTCACACGTCATTGGGACGATTGAGCGCATTGATGGCATTCAGAGTGAGATCGAGCGCATCCAAGAGGCATATGATGCGGCTGAACGCCTGCATCGGGCTCGTCAGCATCTGGCATTGGTTCGAGCACAACTGGCCGCTTGCGATTATATTATCGCTCATCAGGCCGAAACCGCAATCCAGAATAAGGTCTATCGGCTGAGAAGTGATTTGCGCAAAGCTGAGCGGGAGCGTGATGAAGCTGAAGCACGTGTCCAGGCCTTGCAAACAGAGCAGTACCAGATTTCAGGGCAGATGAAAGTTCTGGAAGCTAGCGAGGGGCTGCAAATAGCAACCCAGATTACTCTTGTTCGTGAGCGACAAAACGAGCTTGAAGGCCAAATGCAATTGCAAGAACAAAGTCTGCAAGCAGCCTATCAGGCAGTTCAGCAAAACGCCGCTAATTTGGAACGACAGCAGCAGCGTATGGAGCAAATAAAGGCCGAGAGTCTGGGTCATCTACAAGAACTCTCCACAATTGCCAGTGATGAGGCTCTCTGGGAGACTGCAGCATTCCAGTTGCTTGAAGCGCAAAATCAGGTACGAGCCTTCTCTCCTGAGAGCAGCACAGCACCAGAAATCCCACTCGCGGTGACGATCCTAGCTGGTGAGCCAGCCGAAGAACGTACAAACTGGCTGCACCGCCTAGAATCCTTACACCAACAACGCGAAGCGCAAGACTCACAGATCCAGCAAGCACGCAATCTAGAGACTATGCGCTTTCAAGAATTAGACGAGGCTCGTCGCCATTTCCAGGCCGTACAAGATCGTGTGTATCAAGCACAAAATGATCTTGACGAGATCTTAAAACCATTTCTAAACACTATCGATTTAATGCCATACAAGCCTAACCTGGAAGCTGCAAGCGATGAGCCATTAACAGGTAGTATTGTTGAACAATTTGCAGCCGCGATTGATCACTATCACCAGTTGATTGATACATTAGAGAGCAATCTCGTTGAAGCTATAGACTTCATCCAGGGCGAACTCAACGATCTGCACCTCTATACAGGCGGCAAGAGGCAAGAGATTGCTGACCTCCAAGCTCTTTATGAACAAAAACAGGCTGAACCTGAAGTAACGCCCATACGCTCTGAACGCCGGATTGCTGCTCGTGCAAAACTAGCTGAACACGGTATTGATGCCCTTCCCCTCTATGCCTTGCTTGACTTCGCTCCCGATCTCGATGAAGCGTCCGCTGGACAGATCGAATACATGCTCGAAGATGCAGGACTGCTCGATTCACTCGTCGTGCCCACTGCACAGATTATTGAGGCCGACGCCGTGCTTACTTCTGAAGGACTCAGTGACTGCCGCTTAGATCTAGAGATGATTGGCAAACTGCAAAGTACTCCAGAGGCGAGTGGACATCAACAAGTTCTGCGTTTCGATACAAGTGCACTCGTGCAAGATGAAAGCGGTCCTGATTGGCAGGCAACAACAGAAGCAATATTAACTGTCATTCAGCCATATGCACAGACTAATCAACACTTTCCGTTGCGCTACGAAATCCATGACAATGGGAACTGGACACATGGCCTGCTCTCTGGACATGCTGGAAGCGGTCCAGCTCGCTATATTGGGAAAGCCACCCGTATTCGTGCCCGTCAGCGCGAATTAGCCGAACTCGAGCAAAAACGTACACAGCTCGAAAGTGAACTACAGGGACTGATCAGCCAGCTTGTTGAACATGAACAACAGATTACTCGATTACAGGAGCAACACGCCTTGGTGCGCAAAGCGTTGCAACGCAGTAAACTCCAGGAATGCTATGCAGAACTGATCCAGGCACATAATACACTAGAGAGCGGACGAACCAAATACCAGAAGGCTCGCCAACAGACACAGGACTTGCGACAGCGCTACAACTCACTCTTAGCACAATTAGAGCGTGAAAGCGATGGCAACAGTGCCCTTGCAAGCGATTCTAAACGGGTTCAGATAGCTCTACTCGCGATGGTCAAACTCAAGAACCAGTCTCACGCTGTCCAGAATCAACTCCGCACTATCGCCTATACCTGGGAAGAGTATCAGAAGTTGCGTGCAACACTAGGACAAGCTCAGGCTAACGAAAGCAATGTTCGCAATCTTGCCGAACGCGTACGAACCCAAGTCGTGCAAGTACAAGCAGAACTGGCAGAATTGCAGCGCGTCGCCGCATCTTCTAACGCTGAAGAACTCAGTGCACGTCTACAAGCACTTCGCATGCGCACCGATGAGCTTGTTGGTGAACTTGATACCGCAAAAATGCTGTATATACGTAGCGATGAACGTGCCACAAACCTGACAGCTTCCCTTGCTGAAGTGGAAGAAAATCTGCACATCGCCCAACAAGAGCGTACCGAGAAACAAAACCATTTCACTGACCAGCTCATTGCCTATCCCGTCGAGCAACTCGTAGAGGCCCAACAAGCTATTACTCAAGGAGACAGTATCCGCGCAGCCCAAAGCCTTTTGAGCACTACAGATAATGCTACAGCACAGAAAGAGATCCTAGAAGGCGTGTACAGAGAAAAGTATAATGCCCTTGTGCTTGTGTTTAATCGTGAACAGCCACCATTGCTTGAATATGGACCAGATATGGATGGCCAGGGACAAATCCTCTTCCTCAATGAGAATAAAAGCAGGCCAGTTGAACTGCTCGCCATTTTGAGCGAGCGCATCGAGATGCAAAAGACATTACTAGGAGAGGAAGAACGAAAGCTCTTTGAAGATTTCCTCTTGCAAGAAATTGCCGAGGCCATCCGGACCCAGATCCTGGAAGCCGAGGAATGGGTACAGCAAATCAACAATGTGCTGAGCAACTTGCCACTGATCGGCGAACACTACGCCTTGCAATGGAAACCACCAGCTGAGTATGA
>CBJMBI010000536.1:0-3212 GCA_966427955.1 uncultured Ktedonobacterales bacterium | reverse complement strand
ATGACATCAACCACCAATCCAGTAGAAATGGGTACAGCCTTTCTAACCACTCCTGTCAGTGAGAGTGCGGATAACATATTCATTCGAGAGGAACTTGATGCAGACCAGCGCATGATTCAAGAGGCAAGCGCAACTTTTGTTGAACGTGAAGTATTGCCCAGGATTGAAGCCATTGAGCATCAGGAGCCGGGTGTCTTACTCGAACTCATCAAGAAAGCAGGCGAGCAGGGATTGCTGATGGTCGATGTCCCAGTGCAATATGGTGGTGCAGAACTGGGTCTCCTCACCAGTATCCTGATAGCCTCGACGATGCGTGAAGCCTCTTTCAGCGTGGCCTTGGGAGCGCACAGTACCATCGGGACTTTACCAATTGTCTACTACGGTACTGAGGAGCAAAAGCAGTATTATCTACCAAAGCTCGCCTCTGGCGAATGGATTGCAGCCTACGCATTGACCGAACCGGAGGTGGGTTCAGATGCCATGAACTTAAGCACGCGAGCTGAACTCTCACCCGATGGCAAATACTACATTTTGAATGGAACTAAACAGTGGATCTCAAATGCAGGCTTTGCTGACATCATGATAGCCTTTGCTCGTATTGGAAATGAGCGCCCAACAGCTTTTATTATCGAATTCTCATGGACAGGTGTCTCTACTGGAGCAGAAGAGCGCAAAATGGGCATCAAAGGCTCATCAACGCGCCAAGTCTACTTCGAAAATGTGCAAGTGCCTGTGGAAAATGTCCTAGGAGAACTGCATAAGGGATACAAAATTGCCTTCAATATCCTCAATATTGGACGCTTGAAGCTAGCTGCTGGCACCATTGGCGGAGCATGCGCAGCACTGAGTCTAGCAGCAACATACACCACTGAGCGCAAAGCCTTTGGCAAATGCCTGCACGAATTTGGCATGATAAAGAAGAAATTAGCACGTATGGCAGCCGAAGCTTATGCAGTCGAAAGTGAAGTCTTTCGCACTGCTGCCAATATGACACTAGCTCAGCAAGCTGCTGGTGACAGTACCGAAGACATCTTCAAAGCTGTTGAAGAATATGCATTAGAAGCATCAATTGCCAAAATCCACGGAAGCGAAGTGTTGTCGCAGATTGTCGATGAAGGCGTGCAAATCTTCGGTGGCTATGGCTTCATGCAAGAGTATCCTATTGAGAAGGCCTATCGCGATGCACGTATCCAGCGTATCTTCGAGGGTACCAACGAGATCAACCGCCTCGTCATTGTCAATACACTATTCCGTCGTGCGCTCAAAGGCAAGGTCGACCTCATGTCACTCTATCCTGAAATAGAAGCCAGGATCAAACAAGGGCAGGCACCTGATCGTGCAAGCGAGGCAGTGCCAGTAGCATTGCGAGATGCTGTTAATGCCCTCGAACGTGCTAAAGATGCAACAATCTATGCAGCAATGCAGGTTGCAGTAAAATACATGTCCAATCCTCAGGCACTTGAGCAGGAACAGGAGTTTATTGAATACCTAGCGAATCTATTAATTGAGCTTTATGCCGTTGATAGCGCCCTAGCCCGTGCCATCAAAGTCGTCCATCGCGGTGATGAGAACAGCACAATCCATATCCAACTCGCCCAACTAGCAACATGGCTAGCCTTCTCACGTATCCGTGGCAATCTCGACCAACTGATCATGAGCTACATTGACGAGTCCAGAATCGAGAAAGTGCTCACGCGTATCCGCAATTACCTCGGCGATTACCTGTTAAACGGGGTGGCCGTACAGCGAGCAATTGCAGATCTTGTCGTTGAGAAACAGGGCTATCCCCTCTAAAGACGAGAGCCAAGTTGTCGGTCAGATGTCTATGAGTTGCCATAGACAAAGACCTCTTCCCTTGGGTACTCTAAGAGAAGTCTATAAGCCAGAGTGAGATGAGTGGCAATGCCAAAAGAACTTGCCACAAAGGAGTTCTCTGTCTTTTTCCAAGGAGCAAGAGCAAACTGATGGAACAATTCAAAAAAAACCGATCAGATAGAACAAATAACACTGTTTCTCGAAGTTTGAGCCCTCATGATCGTATGAGTCCTCGCTCGACAGTCTCCCACAAGGAGAACCACACCCCAGCTGAGAGCACTGTAAACACAAACGATGTGCTAAGAAGAACTTCCAGTGATAATGCTCTTAACAAGAAAGCTCATGAAAAAGGATACTCTCCATCTAGAACGACAGAAGAAAGACTATTGCGAGAAAAATTTCATAATCTTTTAAAAGAGAAAAAAGAAGGCTTAGAAGTTAAGTCAGAAAGTTTGAAAGGCTCAATCAGACGCTGCTTGGATAAATATGCTAAACAACGAGCATTCAAATTATTCCATCAAGAGCTGCAAGAGATTTTTCAGAAATCAAAACAACAGTTAGAACAAAAATCTCAAGAACAGATTGATACGGAGAAGCTTGACTCACAGGCAACACAAGCTATTGAGAGACTTTTGAAGGGAGCAAAATCGCAATTGGAGAAAAGATGCCTAAGACTCGGCTCACTGACTTCAGCAGCAGTAGAGCAGATCGTAGACAAAGTGCAGAACCTCCTCGATTCGCAAGGAGTTAGTCAGCGTGAGCAGGAACCATCGAACCAGAAACGGGACCTCAAACAGGTGATAGAAAGCAAGCTCAAGCAATCCTTGGAGAATCTCCAGCAATCCTTGGAGATAGCACCCCCTCTGCTGGATCCTGCCAAGTTTAAAAACGATCTGACTGGATATCTCAAGGAACTGAAGGAAGATTTCAAATCAGAGAAAGCTCAAATAGAAGAGACAGAAAGGAGATTAAAAGAGAAAGAAGATCAATTAAACATATTAAGAGAAGATGAAAAGAAAATTTATGGTGACTTTATACTTGATAAAACATTAAGTTTAGAAGATGATAAAGAAGTATTTAGAGATATTGCAAATGCAATAAAAAATAAATATATAATAGAAGAAAGAGAACCATATATAGAGAACGCAACTATCAATGATAACTATAAAAATATGGATACTAATGAAACATTTATTAAAAGGAATATTAGTGATTTGGTGAGTGATAACCTCCCGGAAGATGACAAGCAGGCGAAGAACGATGCATATAAAGCATACAAGCGTACCAAGGAGGCTGACAGCGAGGAAGTGCAAGCCTTTAATACCTACGAGCTGGCCCTCCTAGCTGGGGATAGTGAAGAGCGAAAAAAGGCCTTGCAGCAGATTTGGGAGAAAGCA
>CBJMBI010000535.1:0-3215 GCA_966427955.1 uncultured Ktedonobacterales bacterium | reverse complement strand
TCCGTCACGAATAGTTTTGGTCAGACGCATGATATTGCTAATCTCTTTGTCTGTGATGGCAGTCTCCTACCAACTCAGGGCTCAGCCAATCCAGGTTTGACTATTCAGGCTCTTGCAGCACGCACAGCTGACTATATCATCTCAAACGGCGCAAATTTGCTCTCAGACCGTCCTGGTACAATCTCCGTTCCCAATCCTCCAATACGTCGAAATCTATCGCCAGCTGAAACGGCACATAAAGGCGTTCCTCGCGTCAAATGGACGAGGTAGTTTTCTAGAGGAGATCAAAATGCCCATCGAAATACGCGTTGGCCCACCAACCAT
This sequence comes from uncultured Ktedonobacterales bacterium, assembly GCA_966427955.1. Lineage (GTDB taxonomy): Bacteria > Chloroflexota > Ktedonobacteria > Ktedonobacterales > Ktedonobacteraceae > DASYAN01. The sequence continues at coordinate 2,891 of CBJMBI010000535.1, read as the reverse complement.
CACAATTAGCCAAGGACGTACTTTTCTGGTCACCTCACCACAAGGAGAGATTTTATCAGGGACTCCCCAAGGTCTTTACGCATTTGATACTCGTTTCATTAGCTTCTACAGACTCTTGATCAACCGAGTACCTCTGGAGTTGATCGACTCCAACCAAATCAGCTTTTATGCTGCACGCATCCATTTGACCAATCCAGAGATAGAGACTCAGGAGGGCAAACTAGCAGCTCACATGATTCATGTCACCCTCTCTCGGATTATTGGTGAGACGATTTATGAGCAATTCGACATTGCCAATTATAGCGGCCTGCCAGTCAAATTCCTGCTCGAACTAGTTCTGCGTTCTGATTTTGCCGATCTCTTTGAGGTCAAGGCTCAGCACATCACCATGCGTGGCAATATGGAGACGGTCTGGGATACTCAACAGAGATGTTTGAGCACATCCTATACAAATCAGGATTTTCATCGTATGGTGACCTATCGTTTTCTCAGCGATGTGGAGGTTGGCTATGCCAATGGGCGCATCTTCTCAGAGATCAAGCTTGACCAGAACCAACACTGGCAAGCAGACAATGAAATAGTTCTGGAACATGGCCAACCTATCAGTCAGTTAACGGCCACATCCAAGGTGCTGTCTGGGAAGGAACAATCACTAACCCCCATCACTGAACATAAACTGTCCAGTGATCTGGATAGGCGTCAGGAACTCTGGCAGCAATGCTGTACCAAAATCGTCACCTCAAATAATGCTCTCTTTCGAATGTATCACCAAGCTCTTGAAGATATGGGTGCGTTGCGTCTCTACGACATGGATGTTTCAGATGATGCTTGGGTTCCTGCAGCCGGTGTTCCATGGTTTGTCACCCTGTTTGGGCGTGACAGTTTGATTGCTTCCTATCAAACTGCCATGGTTGCAGCGGGCTTTGGGCGTGGCACACTCAAGTGGTTAGCACACTATCAGGCCACAGAGCGAGACGATTGGCGTGATGCCCAACCAGGCAAGATCATGCATGAGATTCGTTTTGGCGAGTTAGCACACTTTAACCTCCGACCATTCACTCCCTATTATGGAACCGCCGATGCGACAATGCTCTACCTAATCCTCCTCTCTGAGACCTATCGTTGGACAGGTGACGTTGAGTTGCTCAGAGAGTACCGTGATGTTGCCTGCAAGTGCCTCGATTGGATTGATCACTATGGTGACCTAGATGGTGATGGGTTTCAGGAATATCGAACGTTCTCCAAAGATGGCTATGAGAACTTGGGGTGGAAGGATAGCGCTGATGCTGTGGTCTATCCAGATGGCAGTCAGGTCAAACAGCCCAAGGCACTCTGTGAACTGCAAGGGCATGTCTATGATGCCAAGCTCCGTATGGCTGAAGTTTTCTCTGTCTTAGGCGATGAGGCCAGGGCAACCGTACTGCGAGAGCAGGCGGAGAATTTAAAAAGGAAGTTTAATCAGGCATTCTGGCTTGAGGACGAAGGATGTTATGCCTTTGGACTTGATTCCAACAAACAGTTAATACGTTCAATTGCTTCAAATGCTGGTCGATGTCTCTGGAGTGGCATTGCCGACCCAGAAAAGGCGCAACGTACAGCTAAGCGGCTCATGCAGGAGGATATGTGGAGTGGCTGGGGCATACGAACGCTCTCGTCCATGAATCCGGCTTACAATCCTCTGGCATACCAACGGGGCTCGGTCTGGCCTCACGACAATGGAATTATCGCAGCAGGTTTTAAACACTATGGACTAGCAGAGGAAGCGAATCAAGTCATTCGTGGGATGTTTGATGCTATCGAATGTTTTGACGCATATCGTCCACCAGAAGTCTTTGCAGGTGTCCAACGCAGAGGTCATCTTGATTTTCCTGTGCTCTATCCCAAAGGAGCCAATATTCCTCAGGCGTGGTCAACGGGGAGTATTTTTCATATGCTGCGGGTGATTTTGGGACTACGCGCCGATGCACCGCATAAACAGCTCTACGTGCAACCGGCTTTACCCCCATGGTTGCCTGACATTACTTTAAAGGATCTACATGTTGGCTCCTGTTCACTCTGCTTGCACTTTTGGCGAGAGGGAGAGATGTCGCGCTGGAAAGTAGAAGAGATCAAAGCTGAGAAGCAGGAGGACAAGATTCAGGTTTTAGAGGAAATTAGTGATCATTTATCATGAAATGCACACGAGCATTTCCTCGCTTGGTTCCTCTTCTAATTGAAGCAGGCCTGTGTGCGAGAAAAGGATTGAGAAGATCCGATACCCTGCAGGATGAGCTGTGCAACATGTGGTGCTTGTTGAGTAATCTCCTGTTCCGACTGTCCAAGCACTTTTGCCGAAAGGACATACGATTCCGTTAAGGATAAGACCATTAATGCAGTCGCCTCGACATTAGAACACTGCAATTCTCCACGAGTCTGGCTCTCTCCTAAAATGTGGGCAATGACGGTAATATAGTCACGAAGTAACTTAGTTGCCTCATCCTTAAAAGCACGGTTGACACCATACAGGGCGCTCATAAAGACATGGAAGTTGTCACTCTCTTGCTCGGCTAAGTGAGCAAAAGCCAGAAACAAGCATTCCAAGCGTTGCCGTAAAGAGCCATGGGTGGCCAGAGCCATGCGAATAGCCGTCAGTTGATCTTGCGCAATAGTACGCAACATTGCTAGGAACAGATCATGTTTATTCTCAAAATACAGGTAGATGGTTCCTTTGCCAATACCTGCCTGTTTCGCAATCGTATGAATATTGGTTTGGTCAAATCCAAGACGAGCGAATTCCCTGGCAGCTTCACGGAGAATATGACGTTTGGTTGCCAAACGCATCTGTTCATCAACAACTTTTGGCATAATTCCTCCTCTGCCTACCCATCTGAAGAGTCTTGATGCATGCTCTG
>CBJMBI010000534.1:0-3217 GCA_966427955.1 uncultured Ktedonobacterales bacterium | reverse complement strand
AGCATTTCTCTACAAAAAGTATAAAGTCAGTACTCCTGGCCTTTTAGACCCCAACGAGGGCGATAACGATTTATCTTGGATGCTCGATGAGGCAATAGGAGTGATGGAAAAAAAGTTTTCAGACAGTTCAATCGAAGAACTGTTAATTGAGTTAGTCGGCGTGTTCAGGGAAGGAAATCCAAACCATATAGAACTAGCCGGGTTATTTGGATTTCAAGAAATAGAAACCAAATCTGAAGAGGCAATAAGAATAAAGACTTTGCATAATACGAGACGAACAAACAAGGACCTTCCCAAAGTGGAGCTATCCATACTCATGGTTCGCTCATTTTGCAGATGGAAATTACGAATCATCAGTCAATTGAAGATAGATGGCAGGTGTAAAACCTAACAACGCTAAAATATCCTGCTGAAGAGAAGAAAGTGCTGTGATATGACGTTGGAGAAATCCAGAAGCACGAACGGTGGTAAGAGTCACTTCGTTGAAAGCTTCCAACAACCGTTCCGCAGTCGGTTGATTGGTGCGACGCTTAGGATTTCCTGCGTAGAGTCCAGAAATCTCTCTCTTCTGCTTTTGCAGATTTTGTCGAATGATACCCTATAATAAAGTTAAAACACGCAAAGCGATAGTAAGCAAGCGCACCAATCCCACACGATGATCATCACGCTGCACATACATGGGAGCTAACGAGAAAGGATGTCCTTTGAGACGCTCGAAACAGCGCTCCACACGATATTCATCACGGTATGCTTCTACAGCTTGCTCGAGAGTGAGAGAGTCTGTTTCCTGATTGGTAGCATACACACGCCAGCTCAGATGACTTATTGCATACTCAATAGCTTTTTCCTTCTTTTCACTACTTATAGTGAAAAGAACTTCTTGACGGGGTGACGATAACTTTCCTCTATAAGCACGTACTGGATATTCCTGTTTTTCTTCATGGACAATAATATCTAAAAAACCTTCAACACGAAATTTTTTCATTACTTCTTGAATAGCATCATCTATTTCAGTACGTGTTTTTAAGTGATGCTTTCCTTGCTTTCTCTCCAATAAATGCTGAAGAGCTTGCTCTGTTTTATTCAATCTTTCTCTTAAAGAATGCCCAGCAGCCTCAGCTGCACTTGTCGATTGGATCAACAACCGGCGCTCCGTACATGTTTGAATTTGTCCATTCACTTCAGCTGTTATCTCTTGACTTGTCTCATATCCTTGAGCAATACATATATGCTCATTTTTATTATTGACGCTCTCAACTCTTCTTACTGGTATCTCTTTCCTTCTTAATTCATCCACTTCTCGCCGCAATTGATCTAATGGTACTTGTACAGATGTAAGAGGACATAAATAAAAATCACTCTGAAATTGAATACTGGCACGCGTTTGTAATGCTGCCGTCTTACAATCTCCGACAAACAGCAATCCCTTCTTTCCCAACCCATCACGCACTCGTGCAATGATGGGTAGATACACCGGGTCATCCGCATGCTCACCTGAAAGCACTTCTGTCGCCAGCGGCATCCCCAAAGGGTCCAAGCAAGCCAGCACCACTTTGAGTTGTGCCAGATCGGGTCGATGGTCTTTGCTGTACCCCAATTGCAGCAATCCCTCTTCATTCACTTCAGCATAGCTACTGACGGTTGTAGTATCTACGCGTATACATTCTTTTTGCAGGTCATACACCCGTACCAAATTTCCCATCAGCTCCTGCTCAAATGCTACCCAATGGATATCGCTACTCAAAGCACGCAATACATCAGCAAGACGGTCATCTGTCATATCTCTTGCTTCAAACGTTTTTAGCCCACAACCACGCACCACTTCTATCCTCCGCATTGCCCATTCTTGGACATGATTCATTCGATGATTCGCTGACTCCAAGAATATGAGATAACCAAACCATCATCACATTTCCTAAACTTAATCCCTTCCGATTGCCATGGGATGGAATATGCTTGTCCAACAGCTCTGCTAGATTCATGCGCTGCATATGTGCTAGTAATAGCGGAATATCGTCTACACGTTCTGTTTCAATATTCAACGTCTCTTTCATGCCGAGAGTGTATGACCATTTTGAAATCTCGTCAAAATTTGAGCGAACCGTGAGATCCATAGATCCCAGTTTCATTGTTCGTCAGGTTCGTTTGTACGCCAGTGAACTTCCCCCAGTACATGTCCTTGCAGACAGGATATATCAGGCATATCCAGATGCATCCTGTGAAATAAACAGCGATGTGATCATTCGCGAAAAGGAGTGTACTATTGTGCTTTCTCAATATGAGGAGATATGACTGCGGTAGATAAACTGACGCTTATATGTCAGTTACAAGATATACGTGATACAACAAATCTTTTTGTGCTTCCTCTCCAAGAGTGGCATTCCTCATCCAGTTTATCATCTGCACTTTTTCTTCACGAGACACAGCGCTCATGTGTTTGATGAGTTGGAACGAACATTTCCACCAGAAGAAAGGACTCTCATGAACAAGGAAGATATTGTTCACTATCTCAAGGCTATCGGTGCAAATCTCGCCAGTCACAATCAGCGTGCTAAAATTTTGCTTGTTGGTGGCGCAACAATGTTGATTGCTGTCGGCAATCGCGAGGGAACCAAAGATGTAGATGCACTCTTCAAAGACAATAGCAAAGCTATCCGCCGCGCAATTGTTGAAGTAGCATCACAAGAAGGGCTCCCTTATGATTGGCTTAATGATGATGCAAAAGAGTTCATCTATTCGGAACCACCGACAACGCTTTAGCGAAGATTTGGTGGGCTAGACATATATATGCCATCATTAGACTACATTTTAGCTATGAAGCTTGTAGCAGGGCGAGACTAGGATATTGAAGATGCAAGGGCAATTGTCGATCATATTGGACTGCAATCGTCACAAGATGTCTTACAGATCTTGCAAAAATACATTCCATCACAGCATATCACTGAAAATACACAATATGTTGTTGAAGATTTATTTTTAGAAAGGTGATAGCATCATGAGTACTAATAAATATCACTGGCATCGCTATACAGCGAGAGAAAGCTTTGAGCGCCTAGTGAATGGTGCAAACCATTGGGTATGTCACGGAGACTTTCTTAATGATTGGTATCGCTCAGATCATGAAGATAGGCTCGAGCTTGTCGTGGATCCACTGCCAGAGCCATCCACTGAGCGAGAGCAACAATGGGCAGCGCTGTTTGCTGCCTCTGTTGAACAA
>CBJMBI010000533.1:0-3217 GCA_966427955.1 uncultured Ktedonobacterales bacterium | reverse complement strand
GTTTCTCTTCGACAATTTCACAGCTTCAGGTGAGTATCTCAACACAAAATCTGTGCATGCAGATACCGCTGAAGAAGCACAGAAGATCTTCAGTGAATGGAAAGGTGCAAACTGCACTTTTAGACAAGTACCAGAATGTGAACAGTATTGTGACTGGTGTTGTGCATACAAGCCAATCGGTCACACTTGTGAGTCTTAGTGCTCGAAAGAGCGAAAGAAAGGATGTTATGTGAACTTACTCGACAAAGTGAAACAATTTATCACAGGTGAAACAGTCACCACGCGTGTCTACTCGAATGACACGCCGTTTGTGGATGTTATCAGGGACGCACTTGATGACGTTCCAGAAGGTCAAGAACTCACTGAGCTTGAATTCTTTGATGAAAGTGGGAAACGCGTTCAACATTGGAAAAAGTACAAGTAGTAAAGCGCTCTCCTGTCAGGTCGCTACACAGGAGAGCATAGCACTAGGTAGTAGTTAGGCCAGATTAAGTATCGCATGTCTGGCCAGAGCAAGGAGAGCAAGATGAAACTGTCTTACCTGGAATACTTCATTCCAGATGAATACATAATCCAGCTTATCAGGTTTTTTATTCGGATGACCCTCACTATTGTCGTAGCGTCTTCTGTGCTCTACCTGCTTTTATGGTTGTGTAGTGCGCTCATTCTTTTCATTCACAGTTTTACCGATGTGTGTTATGCGCTTTATGCTGCTACAGGGAATAGCCCATATCTCCAGATTATATTCTTTGTCTTTTCAATATTATCTAGCATCAAATTTGCGCATATGTTGTATGTGTCAATGTTTAAGGAGGTGAGATATGAAAGATAATGTCATTGCTGCTTTGTCAATATTAGCGGCTATTGTGTTAGGTTTAGTGTTGCTTATGCTTATACCTGACATACACAATGGGATAGTATTGTTTGCACAAGAAGTGAACACTGCCTTGGTCATCACTTTTTTTACCGTGTTAGGTCTAGGTAGTGCGACTGTTGTGGTCAAAATCTGGCAATCTACACAAGCTCATGTGGTGAAGGACAGCAAAGATGGTCAGATAGCTAGAGCCGTTGTCTACGGGGGAAAAGTTGTCCAGATCGGTTCTGCTGAAGGGTTTGGCATTAACGAGCTGCTTCAAATGCAAGGTCAGCTCATAGCCCAGCAACAGAAGACTTTGCAAGTGGTTGACTCAGGAGCTAAGACAATGCAGCGTCTTCTTCCTCTCCTAGACGAATACGAGGAGGTTGAAGAGGAGGAAGAGCCCTTGCGGATTGAGGGACCTAAAATACCTAACCTCTCTGAACAGCTTCAGTCGGGCTGTACTCAGGTAAATGAAGACGCAAGCCTTGTTGGGTATGCAGAGGGGGAACCATTGCGAGGGAAGCTGTTTGATGATGACGGGAACATGTTCGACTCGGTTGTCGTCTACGGTGACCAGGGGTTCGGTAAAAGCACATTTGCTACGTATCTAGCGGCTTTGACAGTTTTGCATCATGGGCGGTTGATTGTCATCGATCCTGATGCTGAGTTTGGACAGTCGCTTTCCGTCCGTTTGGGTCCTCTGGCGAATGAAATATTCCTGCTCTGTCCGATAGCCGACACGCCACAGAAAGCGGCTCATGCGGTATCTCTTGCTAGAGACGAGCTTGAGAGTCCTGGTGATTATCCGGTCCTCTGGCTTATTGACGAATTTTCGATGATTGCCAGACAAGCCACAAGCGGTACGGGTAAATGGTCAGAAGTTGGCAAGGAACTAATCGAACTTACAGAAGACTGGGCCACCCGTGGACGCAAAAGAAGACGTCGTGTCGTTGCATTCGGTCAGATCCCAAACGCAAAGCGCTCTGGTGGAACCGAGTTTAGAGACTCTTGTACGGTCGTTGCCTTCCACCTGAAAAAGAAACGTGCTCAGATGCTTCTTGATGTGGAGGAAGCAGAAATAGCACCGGATCTAGTGGCTGGTGAGGTCATTGTTGTCCCTGCTCGGTCATCGGAGAGCAGCTACCGTTTGCAACTGCCAATGCCGGACCGTGACGGATTAACTCAAGTAGCACGAACTATGGCTAAAATGGCTTCTGAAGCGGGTTCAGACGGTTCAGAATACACAAAGGACGATGCTCTCGAACCGCTCTCGAACCGCTCTCGAACCGGACTTGAACCATCATCTGAACCGTTTCTCATTGATCATGAAACAGCCTTCAAGGTGAAGGTTCGTAGGATACGAGATCTGCGAAACCAGAACAAGAACCAATCTCAAATTATTGAGGCAATCTACGGAGTGAAGAAGGGTGGAAGTCCCGAGTACGCGAAAGCTCGTGATGAGTACTTATCCATCATACAGCTTCTCTCATCTACAGAAGGAGAAATTTGACATGAAAATCGACACCGACAAGTGGTATGACGTGTACTTTCTGGTTGATCCATTTATCATGCAGGTGTTTTATGTAGGCATCTCAGAAGACAGTGTGCAGAGATACCTACAACACATACAGATGAAAGACAACAACACTGAAAAAAACAGAAGAATAGCTGCCATTATCGCACATGGCAGCTTACCTCTCCTGTACAGAGGGATGAGAGTTCAAGGGACAGAAGGAGCTTTGTTCTATGAAGGACTGTATACAGAAGCCTTCCTGTATTGTGAACAGCCGCTTGCAAATAGTGTTATGAAAATAAACAATCGCGATGAGAAGTATATCGCGCACAGGGACCTTTTGATCGACTCTTACAAAATGATAGGTCTTCATGTTGGTGGTTCTTTTCATCAAGTTATGAGATTGACGACTACTGAAATGCCGCAAGATCGTATTCGCAAAGCAGCTTATGATCTCCTGATCAAAGACCTCGAAGAGAGGGGATGCACTGTAACAATAAGTGAATATAAAGATATATACGGAACACACCGCAAAATAGACGTTGTCAGACCTGAAAAGATGCTAGAAAAACCTCTTGTTAAGCGAGAATTTACTTTGAAACAGTTTTTTGTGAGCACTTTTCGTAAAATAAGGCTTAGGAGGTAACTATGTACAAAAGACCCCGTGTCCTCCCATCTGTTCCCACGGACATGGATGACCTACCCATGAAACCTAAACCAGTTCCAAAGGGGGCCGCTACTCGAAAGAGACGGTCCTCTCCTTCTACCGGCAAGAGCAAGACGAAACGGACCGTAAAGCCAAGCCCTAAGCAACAGCCACGGGACCCACTAGGCAGGTTTGCCAG
>CBJMBI010000532.1:0-3223 GCA_966427955.1 uncultured Ktedonobacterales bacterium | reverse complement strand
CCATACGCCGCTTTGCCGCTATTGTCAGCTACTCAATAAGTTTCTCCTTTCCCTATGAGCCTGAGCCACCCTGTCAGAGCCACCTCACGCAATTCCTTGGCCTTCGGCCTGTACTCGTCCGCCCAGGCCTTCCGACAAGCCTTGTCGCACTTCATAATCTCACGCCAATAGGCTGCATTGTCATCGTGGTAGGCTCTGCAACAACGGCTTCTTGAGAGGATTGTTCAGCCTTGGCAGAAATGACTGCATGATTTATGAGTATATTATGAACGGTCTTTAGGTAGTCATACTCACAGACGTTTGCTCTACCTGAGCACTAGTAGGTTTCACGGCCGTTGTTGAAATGAACCACATAGCAACGATTCTCGTGGTACTCGCTCTTCACCAGGAAGAACACCTTGTTCTCTGCGATGTGGTTATTACCAACAGAGAAAGCCTTGCGTGCAGCATTTGATGATCTTGGCAGTAGTGCCCTCGATCTGGAGCATTGCTTTAGCGGTTCGCTTGCTAGTACGGTGATCCATTTCGTTACTCTCTTAAAAATTTGTTGTACTCATCGGTACAAGAGAATTATATCCGACATCGGATATAATGTCAAGGGATTGTTGAGACCAATTTCTAGATCCCTGAATTCTCAGCACAAATCCGACTGGCTTGACCGACAGGAGTTGATATGTTAATCTAAAATATATCCGAAGTCGGATAAAAAACACCGGATTGACACCAATTATCCGATGACGTATATATTCGTTATAACCTGAGAGGAGGTGAGCATTGACCAAAAAAACAACTCGCCCTGAGCAGAAGCAGCCTGAACTAACGGACTGGATTAGTCCACAGGAAGCCTCGCTGGAAATGAGCATAAAAGAAAATGCCTACGTTTCCCCTGACGACATCAAGCAGTTGCGCCTCACAGGCAAGCTGAATCAAGAGTCATACATGCACGTATCGAGCCGCCTTACTCTCTACCTGCGTAAGGCGATGCGTGAATTTGACCAATTCCAAAAGAGGGAGACTGGCGAAAAAACCTTCGATCCCAAGATCGTCGCAACTTGGCTGGAGATGTTTCCCAAAACAATCCAGCAGCTCGAATCAGATGGACATATAATTCCACGTAAGGAAGAAGCTGCAAAACTTGTCCAAGAGCGCCCAAAGAAGTCTACGAAAGCAACGGGTGGCAGAAAGCCGAAGAAGATACAGGCTCAAGATCAAGACCAAAGCCCTCCAACAAAGGAGGCTGCGTAGCCCAGGCATGCAGTACCCACTAAGCCTGAGAAACTAAGAGTCACTGCATGCCCAAGTCAACTTAGAGTAAGGATATCATATGTTGTCATCTGAGCCCAATGGTGTACCAATACAAGGTGCACCTTTTTGTTTACCAAAAAACGAAGCAGAGTGTAAAGAGCACAGTGATATAATAATACATATCACTCGTTTTACATCTAATACAGTTCCATCAATTAGAGGCATAGCTATGAAAAATACTGAACTACCATTCACAAAAGATACGTCCGGTTCAGCATTCGTACGTCTGCAAGAGGATATGGACATCTGGCTATGGTATTCATCTGGCTTTAATAGGTTAATCAAATATATAGGTTTGGAGGGAGCAACAAAAGAGGGACTAGTACCGATTCCAGATGAAGACCCCTGGACTCATTGGGCAATTTATATGATGACCCAATCTTTAATGCTGCAAAGCTATTACTATACTACTGATGAGGGCAAGAATATCTGCCTAATTAGTCCATCAGCAACAACATTTGCTTTGCAATACCCAGTATTTCTTGGCTCTCTTCTCGAACGTCCTAAAGAAGAGACTCTCATTGAGAGAACCGAATATCTTCCGCCAGCAACACATGGCACAGCCTGTGCTATATTAGACAAAGAGAGCAAATGGTACTACTACTATATTACAGAGCTATCAACAGAGGCACAAGAGCGTCAGAAACAAATTAGTCAAAAGCTAGAAGAAATGGAAGCACGACGGCTCTCAGTACTCCTAAACGGAGCCAGCACAGTTGATGAAACGTCAATTCCTGAACTAGCAGGCATCATACGGGCTCTTGCGCAAGACTACTACAATTATCACATCAAACAAACAGAATTAACCCAACAAAAAAACCAATGCTACAAATCACCTCAAATGAAGCGTGATCTTCCACGAGCAGTCAATCCTTTCAATAACGGAATTGCTCCTATGTCGACCTGTTTAGCCATGCAGTTATTCACTTATGCTACTCAAAATGCTATATCAGGAGCCAGTCGATGGAGACACCCTAAAGATCACCGACCATACTTTCCCTATAATGGAGATATTATTGAATATGGAGATAGTAATCAAATCATTGCTGATGAGGAAGCCGATGCCCTATGGAAACAAGTCAAGCAGCAAGGCTACACTGTAATAGATATGGCAGCTTTTGCTATCTCCTTATTTGCTCGCAGCCAAGAACCAGATCATTCAGCTTGGGTATATGCCTCAAAATTTATAGAGAGCCGTGGCTTAGCAAAAATGAAGAAAGCTGTAACTGATGAGATCAAAAGAGATGCAGGACATCAGCAGAAGAATTATAAAGATGTTGAGCAAAGTGTAATGCATCTTGAAAAAATATGGGTGACAATTAGCCAAGATATTAATGAGCAGGAATATAACCCTAAGACAAAAAAGCGAAAGCAACGTAAACTGACCTACAAAGGACGCTTTATCGTCGTGAAAGGAATGCTTACCCAGAAGGATCTGGGAACAACAGATAGCGAGACGAGTATGGAGATTGCTTGGCATATGGCTCCTGGGGACTGGCTAGCACCATTTCTAGAATATCCAAATCGACAAATAGCAAATCTTTCAGATCACGTTTTGCGGTATAATCCACGTCTTCAAAAGTGGGAAAAAAGTCTCGGATATTACTTCTTCTTCAATGGGCACATGAATTCCAAAGGTAGTGGGTGTACCTTTAATCGGTATCTAGAACCTCTCCTAAAAACTTGCAGCCTAGACGAGGAAATTGAACGTGGGAGACCACAGCGTACCCGCGACCGTTTCGAAAAAGCAATGAAGCAATTAGTAGAAGATAGGCTTATCAACAGATGGCACTATACAGAGCACAAAGATGGATATACCCCTACCAAGAGATCTTGGATAGATGAATGGCTGGGATTAAAGATAACCGTAGAGATTGCACCCAAAAGGGATCTGCTATCCTAAGAAATTTTAGCACCC
>CBJMBI010000531.1:0-3226 GCA_966427955.1 uncultured Ktedonobacterales bacterium | reverse complement strand
AAAATATGCAGAAATGGCAGTCAATTTGGCAGCCAAACTTATCGATTTCTATAAATAAAGCAGAATTAGGTAACGAACAAGGAGAATTGTGCAAGATGAGCACAACACAACACACAGAACAACGTCAGCCAAAGACGATGTTTGACAAAATCTGGGATGCCCACGTCGTACGCTCCGTCCCTGGAGAATCTACTATTCTTTATATTGACCGCCATCTAGTCCATGAGGTCACATCTCCCCAAGCCTTTGCAGGTCTTAAAGCTGCAGGGCGTTCTGTACGCCGCTCCGATGCTACGGTTGCCGTCCTCGATCATAATGTACCTACTGTGCATGGACGTCAGATGAGGGATGTGGTAGACCAGGAGAGTTCTCTGGCTATTACTACAATGGAGCAGAATGCCCACAGTTTTGGTTTGACTCTCTACAATATGCAAGATGCCCATCAGGGTATTGTTCATGTTATTGGACCCGAGCTTGGCATTACTCTTCCAGGTATGACGCTGGTTTGCGGCGACTCGCATACTTCAACGCATGGCGCACTTGGTGTCTTCGCTATCGGTATCGGGACCAGCGAGGTCGAGCATGTACTGGCAACACAGTGCCTCTTACAAGAGAAGCCGAAAACGATGAATATCCGTATTGAAGGCAGACTAGACCCAGATGTGACCGCCAAAGATGTGGCACTGGCAGTCATCGGTAAACTGGGAACAGGTGTTGGCACTAACCATGTGATCGAGTTCAGCGGTTCAACTGTGCGCAATCTCTCGATGGAAGGACGTATGACCCTCTGCAATATGGCAATTGAAGCTGGAGCACGGGCTGGTATGGTTGCTCCTGATGAGACTACTTTTGCCTATATCAAAGGACGTCCCTTTGCTCCCAAGGGAGAACTCTTCGATCAGGCTGTTGAGGCATGGCGTCAACTGCCCAGTGATCCCGATGCACACTTCGATGCCGTCTACGAAATCAATGTAGACGGGTTACGTCCTCAAGTAACCTGGGGAACCAATCCCGGCATGGTTACTGACGTCACTGGTGCCGTCCCCGATCCCGCAGCAGAAAAAGATCTTGTCAAGCGTCAGAGTTATGAGCGTGCTCTACAGTATATGGGATTGCAACCCGGTCAGAAGATCCAGGATATCAAGATTGATACCGTCTTCATTGGTTCCTGCACCAACTCGCGCATTGAAGATTTGCGTATGGCAGCTAATTACATTAAGGGCAAACATGTCGCACCACATGTGCGTGCTATTGTCGTTCCTGGCTCGATGCGTACACGCCGTATAGCGGAAGAAGAGGGATTAGCAGACATTTTCCGTCAAGCTGGTTTTGAATGGCGTGAAGCTGGTTGTAGCATGTGTATTGCCATGAATGGCGATCGGCTTAGCGAAGGCGAGCGCTGTGCCTCGACCAGCAACCGCAATTTTGAGGGACGCCAGGGACGTGGCGGACGCACTCATCTTGTCAGTCCCGCTATGGCTGCTGCTGCCGCTATCGCTGGTCATTTTGTTGATATTCGTGATCTGTAAAGAGGAGAAATACGCTTCATGGAACCTTTTACAACACATACCGGTCTAGTAGTCCCACTAGATCGTACCAATGTTAATACTGACGAAATTATACCTGCCCGCTTCCTCAAATCGATCAAACGTACAGGATTTGGTACTGCACTCTTTGCTAACTGGCGTCTACTTCCGGATGGATCGCCCAATCCTGATTTTGTACTCAATCTACCACGTTATCAGGGAGCTAGTATCCTGCTAGCAGGCGATAACTTTGGCTGCGGCTCTTCACGCGAACATGCTCCATGGGCTATCCGCGAGTATGGTTTCCGCTGCATCATCGCTCCTAGCTTCGCCAATATCTTCTATAATAACTGCTTTAACAACGGGATCTTGCCAGTCAGCTTTGACGAAGCCACCGTGCGAGAACTCATGGCTGAAACAGAGCAGACCGAAGGCTATACTCTGAGTGTCGATCTAGCTACCCAAACCGTCACCACACCCGCAGGTCAAGTGTTGCACTTTGAGATCGACCAGTTCCGCAAGCAAGCATTACTCCAAGGCCTAGATAATATCGGTTGGACGCTCTCTCATGCCGACGAAATTGCAGCTTACGAAGTTCGTCGCAGGCAAGAGGCTCCCTGGCTCTTCGCTTCCAGAGCATAACCTGAAGGCTTCTTAATAGAGCTGTAGCGTTTTCTCCGCTATGGCTCTACTTTAACACCACGCCAGAAAGCAACGTATCCTTTTATGTTTTGTGCCCTTGATTTTGGTTCAGGATAATACCAAGCGGCATCAGGATTTTTAGCGCCATTGACCTTGACGTTATAGTAGCTAGCCAGTCCTTTCCAAGGACAGGTAGTATGCGTCTCACTTGGCTCCAGGTACTCAGTACGGATACTCTCCGCTGGAAAGTAATAGTTATTTTCAACTATCTGACAGTTATCACTCTCAGCAAGTACTACTCCATTCCAAACAGCTTTTGCCATTTTCCAGGTTCCTTTCTACATCTCTTTTTTGCTAATACAAAGCGATTATACTACATGACACAAGATCACACACATCCATATGATTAGCCAGAGACTTCTCTCACTAGGTATTTGCTACAGGAGCTTCATAGTTAATTTGTCCTGTGTTTAAGGTCCACGCTTTATCCGGCTATTGTATAATAGTAGAAGATCGACAGAGATCGATCTCTTTTCGCCCGTGGAGGTCAAATGAAGAAGCTTTTCCTCGGTAAGAGCAGAAGATTTCTCATTAGCAGGATATTTATGCTAGTCATCTTAGGATCGGTAGTTAGTATCTGCCTAAACGGCTGTCGCACTCCTGGTTCCGTCTCAAATCCACCACCTACGAATACCCAAAGTGCACAAAATACCCCTCAGAACAGCCAAACACAGACAAGTAGTGATAATGCAACAACTCAGGCTGCACAAGCTGTACTCAATCAGATCAATGCTGCACGCGCTCAGGCTGGTCTACTCACTCTCCAAATGAGCACTCAGTTGATTAATAGTGCTCATAATCATAATCTTGTTATGCAATCTGCAAATCAGCTTGCGCATCAGCTTCCCAATGAGCCTGACCTCGGTATTCGTATCAGCCACACAGGACTCAACTGGTTATCCGTCGGTGAAAACATTGGCTATAGTACAGACTATCTCCATCCTATCGACGTTGCAACCGGCTTAGATCAGGCTATGCTAAACGAACAGCCACCTGAC
>CBJMBI010000530.1:0-3226 GCA_966427955.1 uncultured Ktedonobacterales bacterium | reverse complement strand
ACAACGAACTCAAGACGTTCAAAGAGCAGAAGGAAGCGGAAAGTCTCTCGGCTCAAGAAAAGCAACAGCTTGCTCAGAAGAAGATTGAACAGCAGCTATCTGACTTTCAATCTCAGAATAGTGACTTGCTCAGGCAGCTACAAGAGGCACGCATAAATAACGAGGTCTACAAGAACGCGTCCAAGCTCAACATCATAGACATTGACGCCGCTAGCAAGCTCATTGACGCTAGCAGGATTGACTATGATGAAGCTGGTAGCCCAACGAACATAGACGTACTGCTCAAGGAGCTGGTCAAAGCTAGACCGTGGCTAGCTGGAAAGGCGCAACCCCAAACGAGTGGAGGAGCAACCAATCCGCCACGTAGCCAGACGAGCGGGCCGCAAGAGATTACGAAAGAGTATGTCCAGCAAGTCCAAGCGGGTGGAAGAGAAGCCTGGAATGCACTCTCAGAACAAGAGAGGCAGCGTATTAGACGATTTACTGCATCTGGTGGACTCTTTAGGAAATAACAACTTAATCTAGCAATTCAACTCAAAAGAACGAACCTTTTGACCACTCTCTACAAGTGGGGAAGGAGACTCAATTGAGCCTCAATAATTTTATACCTGAATTGTGGGCAGATACTATTCTCTCTGCTCTACAAATTCAACTCATCTTTGGAAACCTCTTCAACACCGATTATGAAGGGGAACTCAAGCAGATGGGTGATACCGTGCGTATCAATGCGATAGGCGACGTAACGGTATACAACTACACCAAAGACACTGATATCAATGCACCTCAGAGCATGACAGATGCTCAAACGATGTTAACGATTTCTCAGGCCAAATATTACAACGTAGCAATTGATGACGTTGACAGGGCACAGGCACACCCTGACGTATATGCTGAAATGATACGTTGGGCGGGATACAAGCTTGCCTTGACGATGGATCAATACTATGCAGGCTTTTACACAGATGCATCTAACCTCATTGGTTCATCCGGTTCCTTCCAAACAGTCAGTGCAGCTACCTCTGCAAACGTGGGTGGTGGGACAACTCTGTATGACTACATCGTGACCATGGGGCAAAAGCTAACCGAGAATGCTGTACCGGAAGAGGGTAGATGGTGTGTCATACCGCCTTGGGGCAAGACTCTCCTCATGCAAGATATCCGGTTCACCAGCTTCAACACTGATGCAGGCCGTCAATCGATCCTTTCAGGCAAGCTTGATGCTTCAGGTGGGAATGCTGCTTCTGGATACATTGGTATGATCGATAGCATGAGCATTTACCGTAGTCTGAATGCTCCACATCTAGGTGGTACAGTCGGCGCTTCCGGTTCTCAAGATGTCTTCTTGGCTGGTCATAGCATGGCTATTACGAAAGCTGAAGGATTGAATGAGACAGAGGCCTATAGGCCACCATACCGCTTCAGTGATGCTGTGAAATCCCTTGTGCTCTACGGCGCGAAAACTGTTCGGCCTTACGCTCTATGTGCGGCCTACTTACAGAAGCCATAGGAGGTAACTTATGACGAACAGAACAACCCTCACTCCAAAGGTGCTTGGTATCAATGGCAGCATTGTCAATATGCTGAACGACGGCACGAACTTTACTGCTGTGGACAACACCAACGGTATGACCGTGCCAATCACAACCACAGGCATCCCAGCGGGGCCAGACATAGACCGTCTCATCCTCATTGTGCTCAACACTAACGCCACAGGCCGCACCGTGACGATCCGTGCAAGTACTCCTGATGGTGGTGCAACAAAGACGGGAGCAGGCACGCAAGGAATTCCGTACACACCTGGATTTGAGGGACCTAAAGGCGACTTAACATTTAGCGCCATGACAGGGACAACAGGTATAGGCATATTCGGGCCATTTGAAATAGCTCGCTTTCTACAACCGGATAGTTCACTCAGTATTGACTTTAGTGGGGCAACAGGCTTTATAGCTGCAATATTGCTACCGAGGGCATTCTAATGGGTGAATGGATGAGTGAAGGCGGTACAGGCATGCCGCATTATGTGGTCAACCCTGATCACATCGCTCGAATGCTTCGCGAAGGCTACCAGATCATAGCCGACCCAAGGATAACCGAACCTGAGCAAAGCTCTGAAGCTGAGAACGA
This sequence comes from uncultured Ktedonobacterales bacterium, assembly GCA_966427955.1. Lineage (GTDB taxonomy): Bacteria > Chloroflexota > Ktedonobacteria > Ktedonobacterales > Ktedonobacteraceae > DASYAN01. Next base: position 1,102 of record CBJMBI010000530.1, on the reverse strand, counting down.
AGCTGAGAAAGACGAAACGGAAGATGACGACACAACTAGAAGACTTACCACAGGAAAAGCCGCTAACAAATCCCGTACCAGGGGCGTGGATACAACTCCCTGATCGGAGTATTCCACCCGTCTATGTGCCCTATGAGGCTATCACGCACAAAGACGAGCGATCAAGCAAGGATGTCATTGATGGTTACGCCCCTGGTGCTCACATCAAACGCTTGCTTAGTGAAGGAGCCATGTACACCAACGGACCGCAAGGCGTCATTCCTGAGCAGAATGTTGAACTTGCACACACTGAAGCGGCTCTTAGAGCAGAGCTTGACCAGAAGAATGCACAGATTGAAGCAATGATGGCAGAGCTTAGAGAGATACGGGAAAAGATGGCAGTTGATCAGGGGTTGCCCAATGCTGCAAAGCGCAAATAGGAGTGAGATAGATGCCTGTTAGATCAACGATGGCTAGCCTAATAGCCAAAGTGCGACAAATGATTTTTGATCCATCAGGCTCTAACCAGTTCTTTGCTGATCAGGATATTCAAGATCACTTGGACTACCACAGGGAAGATATACGATATGAACCTCTTGAAATAGCACCAAGTATCGTCAATGCAGCATCAACCGGAAATCAGGCACAAGTCATTTTTGCAGACTATTATTCACGCTATCAAAATTGGGAAGATGATGTGGTCTTGCAAGGGGTAAATACTTCTACTCATGCTGCTTGGGTTGTGCTTACTCCTGTTGCGTCCGAAAACTTGCTAGGGCACTGGCAGTTTGAGACGAGTGTTTTTACATCGGGGGTAGCCCCTGGTCAATATCCCCCATGCTTTGCCACGGGGAAGATATTTGACACATTTGCAGCATCAGCAGACCTATTAGAATTCTGGTCTGCTAGCCTAGCGGGGGCCTATGACATCACGATGGATGGACAAAGCATGAGGCGCTCTCAGCACATGCAAGCCAAGCTCACGCTAGCAGCATCCTACCGGAGGAAGTGCAAGCCAAAGATTGCTAAGCTCGTGCGTGATGACGTTAATCCTGAGATGAATGCTCGAAAGATGAGACTGCTCGATAACAGTGATACGGTGAAAGGATATTAGCATGCAAGA
>CBJMBI010000529.1:0-3229 GCA_966427955.1 uncultured Ktedonobacterales bacterium | reverse complement strand
ACTACAACGAGAAAGAGGTACGCCAAGCCTTGGCTGATCGCCGCCGCCTTGAATTTTACCACTGGATGTTCGAAACTGGAAAACTTACTGATCAGATTGCGTGAAGCGTATAGTACTCAAGCCATTCCGTCTACCTAAACAAGGCTTCGTCTAACAAATATGCTATATGCCTGCCTAAAAGTCAAAAAGCTGCATCAGCACATAGCATATTTGTTACTCTTGTTATTAGAATATTCCCATTGGACAGACTTCATATTGAAGTCATTGGCTTATAGATTGATGACTCTCAATAAAGCACCCATTGCTCTCCACTATTGAAGTCTGTCTGAATTGAGGAAGTGGCAAACGCGAAACCTTTGCCATCACACGCTCAACAAAATCTGCTGGTGGCTCAAATTGTTCTAGATGAGAGAAAAGTTGATCAATTTCGTCATCTGATGCACTATCCTTTTGAAAAGAGATGCTGGACAAATTCCTCATAAGCGCTCCCTCTTTAGTCATTCAGCCTCATATTTGCTTTTAGTACGATTAATAGAAGAGAGAAGTTTCACTTTTCCAAGGTTTCTTATCTAATTGATTAGAAATTGATTAGAAATTATTCCCATCCCACGACTTCTCGCCCCCTTTTGTTAGTTAAAAGAATCTTAGTTCCTCAAGCACACATTTCTAACTGCCAACTAAAGATCGCCTCAACACGTATAAGCAAATGACAACGGTTGGATAGTATTATTACAAAAAGCCTCTCGAAAGGAAGTTTTGTATGATAGAGAATGAAAAAGAAATGACTCCACATTCACCCTACACCCCACAAGCACATTCCTCAGACAATGATCAGACTGTAATACAACCTACTTCCGCAGAACCATCATCTGGTATAGCAACTACAGTCCATCAGTCCGAGCAACCCATTTCCGTACCACGAGAGGTGGATCCCACTGCAATCATAAGCCCAGTTCCAGCTCCGGCCATCCCTATTCAGACAGAGAACCGTACTCAGACTACTGTAGCACCAACTCTCCCACATATGAGCATTGATGATCTCCTCGCACTTAAGATTGTCAGCGACCCTCAGATTTCACCTGATGGTACGATGATTGCATTTGTTCTACAGCACAATAATATTGAGCAAAATACCACAGGCAGTTCGATCTGGCTTGTCAGTAGTAAAGGAGGTAAAAACAATCCTCCCAGGCAATTAACCAATGGAACCTCTCACGACACAACACCGCGCTGGTCTCCTAATGGACAAACACTCGCCTTCTTGAGTGATCGTACAGGTTCACCACAACTCTACTTACTTCCAATGTACGGTGGAGAGGCCTGGCAGATTAGTTCACTACGCCAGGGAATTACTGAGTATAGCTGGCACCCCAGTGGACGCTTATTTCTTGCACATAGTTACTGGAAGCCTGCCGATGACCAAGAGGAACCAGACACGGGCAAGAAACCACCGGAGATAACCTCTTATAAGTCTCAAGGAGAACTTCTAGACGGCACCGGAGACAAACAGGAACGCCGTTTACAACTCTGGCTCATTCCGTTGAGAGGCAAAGCAACACGCCTGACCTCAGAACCAGTCGATCTCGTTCAATCTTGCTGGTCCCCCAATGGAACCGAAATTGCCTTCTGTGCCAACCGCCGTTCTGATCCTGACCTAAGCACAAGCATGGCACTTTGGGTACTGACACTAACAACTGGTCAGCTACGCCGCTTGACGCCTGAAGAGGGATCGGCTCAGATGCCAGTATGGTCTCCCGATGGCCAACTTATTGCCTATCTCTATTCACCAGACCAGCTAGAGACAAGCAATCGATCTCCCTGGATAGTTGCAGCTTCTGGCGATGGTACCCCGCAACCAGCCATTCCAGGAGCAGAGAACCTTACTTGTCAGGCATGGATGCTTGATGAATTGAACCCCAAATACATAGATGGTCCACACTGGTATCCAGATAGTAAATCACTTCTTGTTCCAGTACAGGAGCGTGGTCAAGTACATTTGTATCGTTTGGATAGAGAACGACATTCCATTGAGCAGCTCACCCATGGCAATGGGCGTTATGCCAGTCCACAACTCAGTAAAAACGGGGAAATGATCACAGCAATACGCATCGACTGGTTTACCCCGGGTGACATTTGGAGTATGGATAGCACAGGCAATAATCAGCGCAAGCTTACAAGATTCAATGATGCTCTTTTGCAAAGCCATTCGCTCATTCGGCCCAAACGTATCACCTGGCCGAGTTTTGATGGTACAGCTATTGAAGGATGGCTATACCTCCCACCTCAGGCAAATCAGACAAAAGTTCCTCTGATCTTGGTTCCTCACGGAGGTCCCTCACTAGCTTGGAGCGATAGCTACATTCACGAATTCCAGGTCCTAGCCGGATGTGGCTATGCAGTACTCGCCCCTAATCCCCGAGGCAGTACAGGCTATGGTCAAGCATTTTGTCAGAAAGTGCTTAACGATTGGGGAGGAGATGACTTACAAGATTTGCTAACGGGGATTGATTATGTTATTGCTAACGAGCCAATTGACGAGCAACGGTTAGCCATTAGCGGCCTGAGCTATGGCGGATACATGACCAACTGGGCCATCACACAAACTAACCGTTTCAAAGCTGCAGTTAGCCGCAACAGTTTTAGTTCTATTGCCACTGCCGCCCTGCTCTCCGATCAAACAGTCTGGTTTAACCTCTCAATGCAAGACGAAGAACTACAGCGGAACCGCTCCCCACTCACATTTGCCGACTGCATTACCACACCGCTATTGCTCTTGCATGGTGATCAGGACTTGCGCTGCCCATTTAGCGAATCCCAACAGTTATTCGTTGCTCTCCGTAAGCGAAAGCACACCGTTGAACTCGTACGCTACCACAATGCTAACCATATGATGGATTGGCCCAACGCCGGAACGCCACAGCAACGCGTCGATCGCCTACGCCGCACAATGGAATGGTTTGATCGTTTTGTCTGAAATTTTCACAACTACGGCATTTTAAACAAAAGGATCATAAGAACTTGTACAAAAACATTGCCATCCTTGTGGCCCCGTCCAACCCAAGAAGCCCCCCACGGGGGGGGTAACTGTGGGACACATCCTGCCCCTTTCGATTTCTGGTAACGACTAATTCATACAGAGTTTCGAAGGGCCATCACCTTTATTTTCCCATTGCTAAAAGCTGAACAGTCTCATAGCCAGCAGCACCAACAAGAAATAAACAATAGGCAC
>CBJMBI010000528.1:0-3235 GCA_966427955.1 uncultured Ktedonobacterales bacterium | reverse complement strand
GTGACCATATTCATCTCTCCCAAACGGCGAAATTTCTTGGTCAGTTCTGGACGATTAAGCACTTCCATAATCTCTGTAAGAACAGGTGGAGAAAGAAAAAGCCGATAAGAGACGCCCGAAGCAGAAATCACCTTTCCACATCGACTGTGCAGGTTGATCAAACTGCGAACAAAATCACCGTATCAAGAACTAAGCATGCTCTTCCCGAACAGCTCGAATGGCTTGCATGATGGCCAGATCTATTTCTTCCTCACTCATACTCTCTGCTTCCGCACGCACCGGGGCAAATCGTTCGTATAGTTGCTTGAGCCAGTCAGAACTTTCTTTGCTCTCTGCAACATGTACAGGTCGTAGACGCAACTCTCCATCCGCGAGAGTCAGTTGTAGAAGGCTTTTCTCATTAATACCAAGTTTCTTGCGAAATTCTATCGGGATAGTAATTTGTCCACTTCGCAACGGGCGAATTAGTCTCGTCATGTGTTCCCGAGCCTTTCCTTAATCATGGTCGCATCTATTTGCAAAAAGATTATGCCACATCGTAAGCCTGGGCTTGCCAAACACATACAAGAGGATGTTTCGTTGAAGCAGGGCTTAGTCACGCGCAACAAGTATGGTTAGAAAGTCTCGAACGCAAACAATTCTCAGATTACCAAGCTCAGGATTCCCATTTAGGGTTAAGAGGTCATCATCTCCAGTAATAAGGTAGTCTGCACTTCCTTCCATCGCTGAGGCAAGAATTATCTCATCTTTAACATCTCGGACAGCTATAGCAAGGTTACCACTCAATATAACATGCTGGCTTAGGCGATCTACAAGAGCAAGCAAGGCCTCTGCCTCAGAAGGGGAGAGATGGTATCGCTTGATTAGGCGCGGACGGGCGAGGACATCCTCTAACTCAGCCCGTTGCTCATCGCTCATTAGCAGTGTGAACTGCCGTGCACGCCATACCTCCAGGAGAACAAATGGCTGGCCATGCTTATTGAGCAGGCCACTGACGAACAGATTAGTATCAATGACCACCCTTAGCTTCTTGCTGTCGTTTATCATATCTCGTCTTTCGAACTTCCTCAACCATAGCTGTCACATCGCGAAGCACCTCATCGGGATCATTGTCTCTATTGCGATTGCGTATCTGATCGGCAACTTGCCAGAGTCGCTCTTCTTCCTTTTGGATAGCTTCGTATTGTTCAAGACTGATCACCACCGCAACTGGTTTGCCCTTCTTCTCTACAATCACTGGCTCTTTCGTGTAATAGACCAAGCCTAAGAGATCAGAGAAGTGTTCCCTAGCTTCTTTACTGCTCATGTGTCTAGGCATCATACAGCTCCTTTCTATCTTAGCCTTAGTATAGAAGATTATGTACAAAATGTCAAGTATACTATTATGTACATAATAGAAAGAATGCAATGCTACCCACGGAGGAAAAGCCCTCTCGCATCCCTGACAAGTTAACACAATTTCTGGTAAGCTAGAAGGAGAGACCATATAGACGAAAGGAGCAAGAGAGATGGATGTGGAAGAGCTGGAGCATCCCGACAAGTGGGCAGTGGAAACCTTCGGTACGGCAGAATTGGGGGATCTGCGGCGCACGGATCGCCTGGTCAAGATGGCAACGGCCATCGCGGAGAAGCCTTCGGCATCTCTGCCGGAAAGTATGCGCAACTGGGCCGACACGCTGGCCGCCTATCGCTTCGGGGTCTAATGAGGCGATTACTCACGAACAAATCATGCTCCCTCACTGGATGATGACCCGTGAGGAAGCGATGCGGCACTCCCGCGTGCTCTTGGTAGCAGACATAACTGATGTCAACCTGTCGAGTCATGAGTCAGCCGAAGGTTTAGGTCCCATTGGGCGTGGGAAGAAAGCACAGGGCTTCTTCGTTCACACCGTGCTAGCCATGGATGCCGATTCGCAGCAGTTACTGGGCTGCATGTATCAGGAACCTTTTGTCCGTCAACCAGCACCGAAAGGGGAAACCAAGGCCCAACGCAAAAAGCGCGTGCGTGAGTCGCAGATCTGGGAGCGCAGTATTCAGGCCATCGGCCCCGTTCCAAAGAGGCAGAAGTGGATTTATGTGGGAGATCGAGGCAGCGACATCTACACGTTCTGGCAAACCTGCGAGTTGTTGGGGTATGACTTTGTCATCCGTGTGGCACAAGATCGTCGGGTGCTCTTGGATGAAGAACCAGAATCAGAGGACCCCGAAGTACAGCGCCTCAAAACCCTGGCTCGTTCTTTACCTGCACAAGGTGGTCGAGTCTTGCACGTTCCAGCCCAGCGTCAACGTCCAGCTCGCGATGCATATGTCCAGGTGAGTTGGCAAGAAGTGCGTATCCAACCCCCCATGAACGGGGCAGTGCTCTCGAAAACCGAAGTCAAGGCCTGGATCATTCGCGCCTGGGAACCAGAGCCACCTGATGGGAGAGATGCGTTGGAATGGATCCTGGTCACGACAGTACTGGTACTCTCCCAAGAGGATGCTTGGGAAAGGGTCAAATGGTACAAATGGAGATGGCTCCTGGAAGATTTCCACAAAGTTCTCAAAACGGGCTGTGGTATCGAAGTTCGACGACAGAAGACGGTAGGTGCCATGTGGAATCTCTTGGGCATTTTGACCCCGATGGCAATGCGCTTATTGTGGCTACGGCAGACCGCCGAGCCCGCCCCAGACACCCCTGCCACTGAAGTCGTTTCACCAGAAGTGATCTACGTTGTCACCCAGATTGACAAACGCCCTGGGGCAACACTGACTGTCAATGACTTATGGCGCACCATTGCCAGCTTTGGTGGCTATCTCAAACGCAAGAGTGATGGGCCTCCGGGATGGCAGACCTTATGGAAAGGGTGGTTGTATGTCCAGACGGTTCTTCAAGGCGTCCGTCTTGCGATACGTTTTCCTCCTGAGGGATTTGTGTAAAAATGTCAGCTATAGTGCAGGAGATGGAAGCTTTGGAAGGGGAAGCAGTATAGTCTCTAGAAAGGGTAGCAGAATTTATATCGTGCTACCCTTCACTCTCCCACTATGAAGGTGTTGTCACCTATTCATTCTTGAGTTCCTCTCAATCCGTGGTAAGCTCAAACTCACCTGCCTTGACACCTTTGAGAAATGCATCCCACTCTGCGCTGCTAAATACCAAAACAGCACCGCCCTGGTCCTTGGAATCTCGCACGTAAACTGTGCCTTTCTGCATTCCCATCTCAACACAATTCCCGTCAGCACTAGAGAACGACGA
>CBJMBI010000527.1:0-3248 GCA_966427955.1 uncultured Ktedonobacterales bacterium | reverse complement strand
ACGACCGGAGATATCTTCGGGTCCCAACGCTGTGACTGTCAGGCACAACTTCAAAGTGCCTTACAGATTATTGCCAAAGAGGGACAAGGGCTACTCCTCTATCTCCCCCAGGAAGGCCGAGGCATCGGACTAGGAGCCAAACTTCAAGCCTATGCGCTCCAAGACCAGGGATATGATACCGTTGACGCTAACACACAGCTTGGCTATCCAGTTGATGCTCGTTCCTATACAACAACAATTGAGATCCTACGCACCATGCACATCTCCCACGTGCGGCTCATGACAAATAGCCCTCACAAGATCCAGACATTAACGGAAGCTGGTATTAGCGTAGAACGTATTCCTATTGAAGTTACCCCAAATACTTCTAACACTGATTACTTACATACGAAATATCAGCGTCTTGGGCATCTACTTACGTCGCTGAATGCATCAATTGATACAGATACACTATCGGGAAAGGAAAATAGCCATCATGGCCTACCCGTCTGCACTTGTACCACCCACGAATCTTAATGGACATGGACTGCGAATCGGCATAGCCATTGCCCGCTATAATTGGCATATTACAGGTGCAATGCTCACCCTTGCCCAAGAAACATTGGTCCGCTTAGGCGTTGCACCAGAGGACATTCATGTGGTGAGCGTACCTGGATCATTCGAATTGGCAACTATAGCTCAGGCTATGCTTACCACTAAGAGCTACGATGCTCTGATCTGCTTCGGGTGTGTGATGAGAGGAGAAACTCGCCATGATGTCGTTGTCAGCGATGCAGCTGCACACGGCATTCAGCAAGTAGCGCTCCAGACAGGCATTCCTATCATCTTTGGAGTAATGTGTGCAGAGAACCAGCAACAGGCCGAAGAGCGCGTGGACCGTGGCAGTGAATGTGCGCAAATCGCTGTAGAAATGGTTCAAACCATCCGAAATCTCAAGCACCAGACAGATCAAGAGGAGGATTAGCATCGTGTATTCAGGTATCATCGAAGAAATAGGTACAGTCAAACATCGTAATCCAACAAGTCTTACCGTTGAAGCCAATCAGGTACTCGATGATCTTGCTATTAAGGATAGCATCGCTGTTAATGGCGTTTGTCTCACTGTTACCGAACTGGGAGAAAACTGGTTTCGCGTGGATACCATGCCTGAGACTCTACGCCGTACTAATCTTGGCAGCTTGCCATTGGGAACCAAAGTTAACCTAGAGCGCTCTCTTGCAGCAAACGGGCGTATTGGTGGCCACATAGTCCAAGGACATATCGAAGCGTGCGTCACGGTCCTCTCGCTCCAAGAGGATGGTATTGGTCAATTAGTCGAAATTGAATTACCTGCTGATCTACACCCATATATCGTATCCAAAGGTTTCATTGCTTTGAACGGCGCTAGCTTGACAGTCGTAGAAGCCAAAGACGATCGGTTCTCAATCGCACTCATCCCATATACACGCGAACATACAAACCTCGGTCAACTAGAACCTGGAACAAAGCTGAATCTGGAAACCGATATCTTGGGGCGTTATATAACAAGGCATTTGCAGGTCGCTTTAAAATAAATATGGACCTTTACTAGCTAAGCCATGACTTGCCCGAAGTTTTGCCTTTACCTACAACCTTCCTCAACCGTTGAGGGCTATAAAGCTGCAAAACAGGAAAACCAGAAAACCAGTATCTTGACACATCAGGTTAGAGAGTGCTATCATTGCTCAGAATTAGGAGAGTCATGAATCTATCCACCGCTCAAGCTGTGAGAGTGCAAAAATCAACATGTGAACACGTTTGAACATATTTTGCAAAGCAGTGTATTCACCAAGCTAAAGCAGACGTTTATGAAACAGGCTGACAGAAGTATACCTGCCAGTAGAAAACCTCAGCCTTTTCAGCGTTTTTGTCTCAACATAGCCCAACGCACCGATGTAGGCCGCCAACGCGATCATAATGAGGATAATGTGGCTTATATCGTTCCAAAGGATGCTCTGTTGCAAGCTAAAAAAGGTGCGCTCTTCATCGTTGCTGATGGTATGGGAGGGCATGCTGCAGGCGAAGTAGCTAGTGAGATAGCTGTGAGCAGCGTCTCGACGTTGTACTACCACGATGATGATAGTGATGTTGCTGCTAGTTTGTTACGCTCGATAAAATATACTAATGCCATCATCTACCAGCGAGCCAGGGAACAGGCTGAACATAATGGGATGGGAACAACTTGTGTTGCCGCTGTCTTGCTAGATGATAAGGCATATATCGCTAATGTAGGAGATAGCCGGGCCTATATTGTGCGCCATGGCTGGGTGCGACAAATATCTCAAGATCATTCGTGGGTTGCTGAGCAAGTGCGCGCTGGAGCTATGACAGAAGCTGACGCTCGCATGCATCAGCTTCGCAATATGATCACACGTTCATTAGGATCATTACCAGAAGTACAGGTTGATCTCTTTATCGAGCAGGTGCAAGAGGGAGATACTTTAGTACTTTGCAGCGATGGACTGTCGGGAATGGTCAATGATAACGAAATTGCCCAGATTGTCGAACAATACCCCCCACAAGAGTGTGTGCATCATCTGATCGAACGAGCTAATGCCAATGGAGGCGCAGACAATATCACGGTTCTTGTAGCACGGGTGTTAAGCCGGTCTTAGAGATAGAGCAGAGCGTAGAAAAGCGAGTAAAATAAGCCTTTTTTAAAATTTTCCTTTCAATTGCAATATCAAAGTATTTATACATGAAAATCAAGAGAAGAGCAAATGCTCTTCTCTTTTCTTATGCTGTAACATCAATCTCACCTACCTGCCCTGGGTGAACAATACAGCTATATGTGAACTTCCCAACTTGATTGAATGTCATCATATAATATGGGCTTTTGGTAGCCGGAGTGACGACACCAGAATCGAACTGCATAGCACTAGTAGGATCAGCAGTGATGGTATGGGGAACTGTAGTCATATTAACCCACACTACCGTTGTTCCCTTCTTAATCGTCGTCACGGTAGTATTTGATACAGAGTCGACGAAGATAAACCCAGAGGCATCTGTCGCAGTAGGTGCACCTTTCTTTATGAATACCATATGGGTTGTACCTCCTGAAGATGCGCCTCCCCCTGCTGGTGGCGCTCCTCCTCCCGCTGCTGGCGCTCCTCCTCCCGCTGCCGCTGGCGATCCCGCTGCTGGCGGCGCTCCTCCTCCCGCTGCCGCTGGTGACCCCGCTGCTGGCGGCGCTCCTCCTCCCGCTGCCGCTGGTGACCCCGCTGCTGGCG
>CBJMBI010000526.1:0-3261 GCA_966427955.1 uncultured Ktedonobacterales bacterium | reverse complement strand
TCGTTTGCGCAGCAGCGGCTCTGGTTCCTGGATCAGTTGGAACCAGGGAATCCCGCGTATCTGATCCCCGGCGCTCTGAGAATGGATGGGAAGATCAATGTGCAGGCACTCGAATGCAGTTTCCAGGAACTCATCGACAGGCATGAGAGCCTGCGCACGACTTTTGAGGAGCAAGCCAATCAGCCCATGCAGGTGATCCATCCAGCAGGTCCCTATTATACCCTGCCAGTGATTGACCTGCGAGGACTGGAAGCAGAGCAGAGAGAGCGGGTAGCAAGACTGCTAGCTAGCCAGGAAAGGCAGCATCCGTGTGATCTGACAACTGGACCCTTGCTGCGGACAGCTCTGCTACGACTAGAGCAGCAAGAGCATGTGTTGTTGCTGACACTGCATCATATCATTAGCGATGGCTGGTCCAATGGGGTATTGGTGCGTGAACTGACTGCCCTCTATCAGGCCTTTCTCTCTGGGCAACCTTCCCCATTGGTTCCCTTATCTCTCCAGTATGCCGACTATGCCCTCTGGCAGCGAGAGTGGTTGCAAGGTGAGGTGCTCCAACAACATCTGGAGTACTGGAAGAAACAACTGTGGAGAGCTAAACCGCTAGCCTTGCCCACTGATACTCCTCATACGGCTCGGCAGAGTCATCGTGGTGCAAGATATCCCTTTCACTTCCCAGCCAAGCTTTCGGAGGAACTAGTGACGTTGAGTCGCCAGGAAGATGTGACGTTGTTCATGCTCCTGCTCGCTGCCTTCCAAGTCCTATTATATCGCTGGACTGGTCAAACTGATATTGTCGTGGGAACAGATGTCGCAAGCCGGACCCATGTGCAGACAGAAGAACTCATTGGTTTTTTTGTCAATCTTCTTGCGTTACGAACCGAAGTGCAAGGAGCATCAAATTTCCGTAAAATAGTGCAACAAGTCAGAGCAATGGTGTTGGAAGCCTATGCCCATCAGGAACTCCCGTTTGATGTCGTGGTCGAGCATTTACAGTTAGAACGAAAAGACAAACAAACACCCTTGGTGCAAGTCTTATTCGTCTTGCAAAATGTACCCAAGAGCACGGAGGGATTGTCTGGAATCACCTTTGAGTCCATCCAGGAAGAGAGTCCTTCTGTCAAGTTTGATCTTGCTTTCTTTTTGAACGAAGGTCCTCAAGGCATTGGTGGAAGCGTGTTATACCGGGCAGGACTCTTTAAGGAGCGGACAATTGCTACCTTGGTACAGCGATTCGAAGTGATGCTCAGGAATGTTGTGCTCATGCCAGAGACTCCTATCGATGAATTAGAGATCTCTACAGATGAGGAAAAAATTGAACAGATGAGTTATGAGGAAAATATGCGTAGAACCAATATAAAAAGATTGCGAAGCATAAAGAGTGAGGCTATCAATTTGTCAGTATTTCCTTCTTCGTTGAGAAAGCCAGAGAAAGATCAGTAGCTGCTGGTAATACAGGGAATATTTAGGAGTATCGCAGATGCAAATGACAGCTTCGAAGGGATATCCTCTCTCTATGCAGCAGGCTCGGTTATGGGCACTGCGGGGTGAGAGCCAGACATACTCTGTCCAATGCTCGGTCCAGTTGAAAGGTACATTGGACATGACAGCATTGTTAGATGCGTTCCAACATCTGGTCAAACGACATGATATTTTAAGAACAGGGTTCTCTCATTTGCCGGGTATGGAAATCCCTGTGCAAGCTGTAGCCAGCTACGTCAAGGTCCACTATCCCGTGATTGATCTGGAAAATCTTTCTGCTTCTGATCAAACGGCGCTCCTAGACGAATATTTCACAGCTTTGAAACACAAGGATGTCGAACTTGAGGCTCATTCTCCTTTGTTTATCGAGCTCGTACGCCTTTCTTCGAAAATGCACCTGTTGTTTCTGCACCTGCCCGCTCTTTGTGCAGATGGAGAGACGCTGACCCAAATGGTTGCAGAACTTGGTCAGACCTATACCTCCCTCCTGAGAGGAACACAGCAAGATGATGAACCTTTGCAATATGCGGATGTTGCTGCCTGGCAACAGGAATTAGTGGTTTCAGAAGAAGGAGAAGCTCTACGCGAGTACTGGCGGAAGATTGATTTATCTCCACTCGCAAATATACGCCTGCCTTTTGAACAAAAGGAATCCGTAACGTCCTCTCAGATGGATATTGGACAGAAGAACGTATTTGCCCCTCGTATCCTTAAATTACCTCTTGAAGAGAGCATATCGGCCCAAATCAGCCATCTGGCACACCACTCTGGAATCTCGATTGAGGTCTGGTTCCTCGCCTGTTGGGAAGCGGTGCTCTGGCATTTGAATGGGAAACAAGACCTTGTGATTGGAGTTGCACAGAATGGCCGCGATTATGAAGAACTGACGAATGCGTTAGGACTCTACACACGTTTTGTTCCCATCAGGACACACCTTCAGGAGGATCAGCCTTTTGATCAAGTTGTTACCTCAGTCAACAGATCCTTCTTAGAGGCAACTAAGAGACAAATCTATTTTACGTGGGAAGAAGCTTCAACAGGTAATCCAACTACCAGCAGTTTTTTCCCTCTCTGCTTTGAGTATGAGTGCTGGCCAGCTTCATTTGCTGTGGAGCAATTGACCATCTCGTTCGCTCAAAGATCGTCTTGTACTGAACCCTTTTCACTGAAATTGAGCGTTGTTCAAAAAGAAACGCTCTTAGAGCTTGCATTGCATTATAATTCACACAGGATCAGCATTACTCAGGTGCAGCGGCTCGCAACAGTCTTCTGGACACTATTTGAGCAGGTGGTAGCACAGCCACAGGTCTCTGTAAGCAGGTTATCGCTCTTAAAGCCTGAAGAGCAAGCATCTCTGCTCGCGATGGGTTGTGCGTCGACTCGGCAAAATCCTTTTCAGGGGATTCATCACCTTTTCGCAGAACAGGCACGGCGGCAACCAAGCCAGTTGGCTGTGATCAGTGCCAGGGAGCATCTGACCTATCAGCAGTTGAATGAGCAGGCCAACCGACTCGCTCAGGTTTTGCGGCAACAAGGGATCGGACCTAATGTTCTGGTGGGTTTATTAATGGGGCGTCAGGCCCAGATGTTGGTGGGGCTGCTTGGCATTCTCAAAGCGGGCGGAGCCTATCTGCCCCTGGACCCGCTAACTCCACAGGAGAGACTGAGTTATCTGTTGCAAGAAAGCGGTACAGAATTCCTGTTAGTACAGCACGAGGTCCGTCCTCATCTGCCCACATGGAGAGGAAAAACACTCTGTCTGGAGGATTTAGAGCTGGA
>CBJMBI010000525.1:0-3267 GCA_966427955.1 uncultured Ktedonobacterales bacterium | reverse complement strand
CATGCCATTGCCTCTAATGGTGGAATGCCAAAGCCTTCAAAGAACGAAGGAAAGGCAAAGATATCAGCTAAGCTATACAGTGTAATCAGTTCACTTTCACTCACGCGACCTAGGAAGCGCACCTTATCCTCAAGTTTGAGTTCCGCTATCAGGCGTTGTGTTTCCTCATACATCCAACCCTTCCCGCCAGCTATGGCCAACATTGCAGGACCTTTTTTACTCTTTTGGGCCTCATAAAAAGCTTTAATGAGACCGAGATGATTTTTGCGTGGTTCCAGAGTTCCAACGCTGAAAATAAACGGATGTTGCAGCTCAAATTTCCGTCGTGTCTCCTCTAAGCGTGTCTGGTCGGTGATACGTTGAAACTGTGGTCCAACACCGCATGGAATGACGGTGATCTTTTCGGGAGGAGCCTTATAGTGAGTGACAAGTGCTTGCTTTGTCGCATAAGATATGGCAGCGACAACATCAGCGGCGGCTACAGCTTCTGGGACCACTTTGTTCAAATAGGCGGCTAGAGAGGGAACGGCGGTCTCTGGATGTTCTAGGAATGCAAGGTCATAGACAGTGACTACCTTGCGGAGCTTCCCTTTGAGTGGGGGAAGACCAAAGTCTAGTCCATGGTAAATATCTACTGGCCCTGTAAAATAGTTGGCATAGAGTGGAATGCGCCAGCGATACCACAGAATATTCAAATAGCGATCGGGAATCCCTACACTACGTCCATGGGCATTGTTTGCAACTGGAAATGAACGTTCCTGTGTTGGGTGTCCACTGGTAATCAAGGTATACTGGTTGCTGGTATCTTGAGCGAGCATTGCATCGACCAGACTGCGTACATACTGTCCGATGCCAGCTCCTTGCCTGATGCCAGCTGTATAGTCGAGCGCAATACGCATGAACGTGTCCTTAATAGGTACGGAGGGCATGAAGTATTGATAGTAATACTGGGGCCCCTACACAATCTATGATAAATCGCGTTGATCAGCTCGATTGGTACCTGAGTAGTGACTCGGCTGTTGACGTCGTCAAGTATAGCTGGTTGGAGAGTATCTGTCTAGAGGAAATGTGCGGTTTGACCAGCCCGCCGATTTCACTTTTTGGCTGACTATCGTACTCATCATATGTTCACATACTATCTTGAGATACTTCTGCAAGTTGGTTTGCCAAGCTAATTTGAATGAGTCTGAAAAGTTGACTGCATTTCCGATTTTGCCTGGCTGTTTTGGAAGAGAAATATAGGAGCAGCTTTTTCTGATGGCAGTAGGAGAACCGGCAATGGTTCGACCAGTGGCTCCCAAGAGACGACGAGAAGCGTCAAATAACTATCGATAAGAAAGCGAGACCTCTATGCAAAAAATCATCCCACATTTGTGGTTTGACAATCAGGCCGAGGAGGCTATGTATTTTTATACCTCTATTTTTCACCATTCAAAGGTTGGAACCGTTACGCGTTATGGAGAAGCGGAGCCTGGCAAATTGTCCCTACCGTTTTAGGGGAGTTGTTGAGTGACTCTGATCCTGCAAAGTCGCAAAGAGTGATGTAGGCCATGCTTCAGATGAAGAAAATTGACATCAAGACCTTGCAGCGAGCTTATGAGCAAAACTAGCTCAACGAAAGTCAACGTAGAAGCACTTGCACATAGCAAGTTGCACACCAATGATGAGGGAGAAGCAATATGAGTCAAATATCTGGTACTCAATCACCAAGCGTTGCTCATCGAAGACTGGTCATGACCGGATCGCTCTGGATTCTTCAGGCGTTGCTCGCCCTGCTCTTTCTGTTCGCTGGGATCATGAAGCTGGTGACGCCAATTGAGATGATGTTAGCGCAGATGCCAGTACCGCTGCCAGGCCTATTCTTGCAGTTCATCGGCGTGGCTGAGGTGGCAGGCGCGATTGGCCTGATCCTGCCTGGGCTCCTGCGCATCAAGCCTGGTCTGACCGTGCTTGCAGCCTGTGGACTAGTAATCATCATGACTGGTGCGACAGTGGTCACGCTTATGAGTGGCAATGTTGCGACTGCGCTGTTGCCTGGGATAGTCGGGCTTCTCTGTGTGGCAGTCGCCTACGGACGCCGCTCTTGGGGTTTGGTGTGAGCCTCTGGGTTATTTCCTCTCGGAACTTTGGCCATTTTTCCGTACAGCGACGGAAAAATGGTCAGATCCTAATAGGAAGAGTTTATTCGGTATATTGTATGAGCTTGTTTTTGGCTCTTTCCCCTTGTCCTTGAACCTTGTTGTGAGTACTGTCTTATTCCGTGCAACCTTTATCATGCTTCCATAAGATAGCTAGCATGTCTTCTTGGCATTCACTTGCGAGGTTTACGTGTAGCGAACGCTGCACCCCAAAAGCTGATGAGTCCGCAAATTAAGGCTGCGATAAAGCCTGTTACTATAATTTCTGCCCATTTACCTGGGTCAGAAAGAGAGTTAGAAATAGCCGCCGTTATTGTAAATAATAGTACTACTGGCGTAATGCCAGGTATCCACCCCATCATTGCTTGCTTTGTAATCTTTCCTGTTACCAATCCAGCAATCCATAAGAAGGAGGAGATTAGCGGTACAATAAAAATATTGGTCACACCGATCAATATAGGCACTATTGAGATGCCTCCTGCAACGATTCCGATGCCCACAGCCCACAAATAGCCAGATTTGCGCAGTGGTCTTCCCATATGTACATGAGCATCGGGATGCTCAAGAATTTCTTCGGTTTCTTTCTGATACCATTTCGCTGGCAATAGCTGTTTTGGATCTGGAGCAGGGGTAGCTTTGGGCATTTGTTTGGCCCCTGAAGGTTGAGCAGCATTAGGTTTGAGCACTCCTGCAAAGGCAGATGCAAACTCTTTGACAGAAGCAAAACGATCCTGTGGCTTCTTCGTAAGTGCTTGCAAAACGATCCTATCGAGAGCTGAGGGAAGAGAAGGATTAACGGTGCTAGGTGGTTCTGGATCAACCTTGTTACGCATGTATGGAACTGCATGTGGTAACGCACCCTGGTATGGTGTACGACCAGTCAGCAGCTCGTAGATCATAATACCCAGAGCATATTGGTCGCTCGCAGCGACGGGGCCCCTTCGATTTGTTCGGGAGCCATATATTCGAGCGTGCCACGCACAGTGCCACTCAATTTGGACGTTGTGGCAATCTTGGCGACGCCGAAATCAGCGAGCAGCAGGTTGGGCAACTGAGATGGGTCTTGCTGACGGCAGAGTCGAGATAAGAGAAATGCGGCTTGGCAGTACATCTCTTTTCTCCTGAAGTT
>CBJMBI010000524.1:0-3269 GCA_966427955.1 uncultured Ktedonobacterales bacterium | reverse complement strand
GAGGTGTTTGTGGTGGCCCTTGTTGTGTTGTCGCATTGGGTGGAGAAGCGGAATAGGAATTAGTCATTGTAGCATTAGTGGACATATTAGGAAATCTTGTGGGATTGCCTGAATTGGGCATTAGTGGCCTATCGTCTTGCGGAACTGGGGAAGGTGATATCATGGGTTGGTATGGTGGAAATAGGGAAGCTTGTTGCATAGAGGGGTTGTGTGGCATAGATAATTGCTGGGAATGAGCTAGAAATGGTTGCTGAAACGATTGTGCTTGCTGGTCTTCTTGTGTACGGTTAGAAACCATCTGTCTTCCACAGTCGCTGCAGAGCGCAAAACCATCAGGTATTTGCTTACTACAAAATTGACAAAGCATCCTTTGCTCCTCGCTAAAAAACTAAAAAAAAGTCTAAGATGGTAATTCACCTTCTGCTATTGTACAGATATTTATCAAGAAGGTCAATATATTCACACACGAGCTTGGGTTTATTGAGTATCTTTGTTGAAGCTCTTCAGCTGAAGAGCTTTCCTACCAAGTCATTCAGAAAAACATCCTGCATTATAAAATCTGTTGCTATCAACGTCTATGATATTATAAAATGGTTTATCACATCCCGAGCCGGAAGACCAATGCCTGAAGGGCATGGAAAGAGGTACCTTCAACTATAGAGGTTAGCATGGTATGCAATATCCAAGACACTCACAAGGACAGTTCAAAAAAATGCGCAGGATGAGCAGTTTTGTCTTGGCAATTACACTGCTCGCGTTCTTGCTCAATGCATGCAGCAGTCCGCAGACAGCGCAACAGTCCAATCAGCGTAAAGCTGAACTAGACAGGCAGATCACACATTCCAGAAACTCTGGAATATCTGATTCTGTCTTACAACCTATCCTGGATCAAGAAAAAAAACTAGGTAAGATTAGTGCACTATCCCCTCTTTTGGCTACTCTGCCAGCAGCCAATTACGATCAAAGTCTTGCTAAACGTTATCAAATGCTGACGGTCCAGATACGTGGATTGCAAGATCAGGTAACACAAAAGCTTAGCTATCAGGCTGTCCAGGACATGCAAGATTTCCAGACAATTTTGACACAGCGCCAGACTCAGGGCTTTGTCGAAGTTCCAGCCTTTTCCAATCTTTATCACACCTATAGTAAGCAATTAGAGCAGGCCCAATATCCAAAGGATTATGCCAATATTAGTGAAAAAGCTCGGGATGCAACGCAGTCCTTACAATTATTGGGAACAGCCTTTGACAAACTTACTACCTTTCGGCACTTGATTAGCCGATTGCAAAACTCCAACATGGATACCAGTGCACTTAATCAGCAGATCAATAGTGATCTTGAGCTTCTGCGCAAAGCAACAACCGTAAGCGACTTCAACAATGTGATCGCTCAGCTAGATGCCCAATTGCAAGGAACAGTCACCTTCTCGACTCAGACTATACCTTATCTCGGAACTATCAAGCTCAAAGAATTGAGTGACTCTATCGACATGATGCAGCAGTATGGTGGGGATACTACTGCTTTCAAGCAGAGTTTGCAGACTGATCGCAATCTCCTCGAGAATGCCAGGACAATTGGGGATTTCCTAAATTTCTCATCTCATATCGATAACGATCTCACGGCGATCCAAGTTCCGGCATTACGGGCTAAAGCTAGCTACTTTGTGCAGGACTACCATAAGCAAGTGACTGCTTGGCGCACTGCAAATGTTTATCATAATCCTTTTGATGGCCAGGACTACCAGCTAGGAAATGCCTATGATACACTGCCTGATGATTATGGTGAGGGCTCAGCTATTGATGGCTCCTTACAAAATGCGCAGACGTTGGAAGACTATCAAGGAGTCATTAACCTTGTCCAGAACATCGAGGCAAATTTCAAGGCTATGCAAGCAGACTATACTGATACCACTCCTTGGAATCAGCCACATGCCACCGATCAGCAACTCATGAACTATTATAAGGTGTCCACTGGAACGGTTGTAGTTGTCTCTGAAATAGAGCAGGCTGTACGTATCTATCAAAATGGACAACTCATCCATGCAGCGCAAGTTGTGACAGGAGAATACCCCAGACCAACACCGCCAGGTTTTACGCAGGTTTTTAGTAAGCAACATCCAATACGTTTTGTATCG
The DNA here is from genome assembly GCA_966427955.1 of uncultured Ktedonobacterales bacterium. Taxonomy (GTDB): domain Bacteria; phylum Chloroflexota; class Ktedonobacteria; order Ktedonobacterales; family Ktedonobacteraceae; genus DASYAN01. Next base: position 1,135 of record CBJMBI010000524.1, on the reverse strand, counting down.
TTTGATGCTCCTGGATCACCATTTTATTATGCGCCCATTACATTGCAATACGGGCTAGAGTTCCGTGATGGTGGATACTTCTTACATGATGTCAGTTGGCGAAGTGTCTTTGGAAATGGCCCTAATTACAGAGCCGATTTACCCCATGCAGATCCCCAGGATCAGGCTGATGCAGGTCATGGTAGCCACGGTTGTGTTAATTTCTCACGGGATGAGGCCGCGTGGTTGTATGGCCATATTGATTATGGCACGCCTGTGATTGTGTACTGATTCACCAGTTGGGAAGAGAGTATCTCCCCATAGTCAAGCGCCCCCGTCAATTCCCAAGACTCTCGCCAAAGGGATTGATGGGGCGTTTCTTGTTGTGGGATAGGGAGAGCATGAGACTGCCCACGTGAGCGTTCGCATCTCACAGAGCCTGTTCCAGAGATGTCAATTAGAACAATATATTATAAAAAGATAAAAAGTAATAAAATAGAGATAAATGTCACCTTGTCCTGAAAATGTCATCTTGCATAACTGGTACTCTTGCTGTTATACTTGGAGGAGATTACTCTTGTCGTGCGATCAGTAATAGGCGTATCTCGTAGATTTTCTCTGATTTTTCCAATATTGTCTCCTATCCGCGTTTTTGTTGTAACATTGTCCATGCCTTGCTTCCCATCTAAATATTCTACGTTTAAATAAAAGGAGTGTTCTACCACTATGGGATTTGAAAATGTAAAAAGAGATATACATACTGAAAAAACTTATCTCGGGAGAAACCGAGTGAAGAGGAAAAGAAGAGTACAACTTCTCGTCAGAGAGCAATAAAAGCTTTGGGAGTGGCCACGGCGGCTCTCTTGTTTTCAGATCGGATGATCAGAGCAACCGCAGCAGAGAGCAGCAACCCAGTCAAGGAACTGGCTGACCGCATGCAGCGTTTTTCCAACCAGACTCCAGAGGCATATGTTCCTCCCGCTCAGGAGATGGAGCGAACGATGAAATTGGTCCAAGAATTAGAAAATCCTTCCACATCCTTCCGCTACGGTCCCAAAGAGACTCAGGCAATATCGAGCGCAGAGACCTCTCAATCGGCGAAAGAGACCCATCAGGAAGGACAGGACAAAGGGATGGAGCATCGCACGTCGTCTCA
>CBJMBI010000523.1:0-3272 GCA_966427955.1 uncultured Ktedonobacterales bacterium | reverse complement strand
CCTCCACAGGCATTACTTTCCTTGAGCCCCAAGCTAATTCATTAGACGAGTGGACCTAGTTTTCGTTCACTCGACGACTATTCTAACAGATGTGTCCAAAATCGGAAAGGTGGATAGGCGAAAGGTACCCCAATGCGGCAGCTCCATCCATTAAAGGGATGTGCCATTCATCCCCATATCTCAAGAAAGGAGTCTTCTGGCGCGGAGGTGATAAGCAAGATCCTGAGGCAGTAGCCACCTATTCTGAGAATGCCGTAGAGTATAACTAATTTACATTGCAGAGGCAAGATTTCATGTCCCATCTTCTCATTGGATTTGCATGGTCCCTCTATTACGCCTGCCATCCTCTTCCCAAGTAGGGCTTTACAGAAAGCCTTACTTAGTATATCATATATTTAGATAGTCTAAATAATAAGGAGTTGATATGTCAGAGCATCTCTCGCAAGATACTACTGCATTGGCGAGGGCTCTACTTGATGTTCTGCCTGTGCTCTTGCGGCGTATTCATGGTGATGTGCCGTTCGAATGTGGCGTTGTCGAGGTGACTCCCGGGTTGCGAGAAGTTTCTGAGTTGCGTGCAACACCTGGTCAATTATCTCTCTTGCGGGTGCTTATTGACCATGAGCGGTGTACGATGCAGGAGCTTGCAGAGCATCTTGCGGTGACTCCGCCGACAGTAACTGCTATGGTCAAGCGTTTATTGACACAGGGATATGTGGAGCGTAATCGCGATGAGAACGATTGGCGTACTGTCTGGGTCAAGCCAACCGAACGTGGGTATCAGGTCTTTGCAGTCTTCGATCAAATGCGTCTTGCTTCGTTTTGTAAACGCCTAGAGTATCTAAGTGTAGAGGAGCAAACGACACTCCTTGCTGCTATACCTGTGCTCCGTCATCTGATAGAGGTTGATTTGTGAGCATGTTTAGAAAGGAGAAATATGTCATCTTCACATTTTTCATCTACCGATAATGTGCAGTTAGATGGAGCTGCTGTTGACTCTATTACCAAGCATAGTGATGGTTACCAGTGGACTGCCCTTTCGGTCACGACTGTTGGTGCTTTGCTGGCCTCTATTCAAGGATCTGCACTTCTAATTGCTTTGCCTAATATCATGGCTGAGCTGCAAGCCTCATTTTTTTCGATCATGTGGATACTCTTGGGCTATCTACTCATCTTAACGGTGCTTACACCTATAGTTGGGCGTTTGGCCGATATATGGGGGCGCAAGCGGCTGTATAATAGCGGCTTTCTCGCTTTTACGCTTGGCTCACTAATCTCTGGTTTGGCACAGCCGCAGTTTCATGGTGGGGACCTGATCTTCGGACGCGTAGTTCAAGGTATAGGTGCGGCTCTTCTTGTCACGAATAGTACGGTAATCGTAACAGATGCCTTTAAAAAGGGACAGGTGGGGCTTGGCTTGGGTGTGAACCAGATTGCAGGCGCGGCAGGTTTCTTAATTGGTCCAGTTATTGGTGGGTTGCTCACTGAATGGTCGTGGCGCTGGGTATTCTTGTTCAATGTGCCGATAGGGCTCTTTGGCGCTCTTTGGGGAATATGGCGTCTACGTGAACCTGTCCGTCCATTGGAGCATCAACACATTGACTGGTTTGGAAGTATCACACTAGCGGTTGGCCTTGCGGGTATTCTCCTTGCATTGAGTATGATGGCTTTCCCTATGCTTCCTACTCCTGTAACTGTAGCTATTTTAGTGATTGGCATTGTGAGCTTTATCCTCTTTATTGCTATCGAACCTCGTATTAAGGAGCCAATAGTCCAGCTACGGCTCTTCCGAAATCGCCTCTTTGCATTGGCAAATCTCAGTGGTTTGTTGAATGGTATTGCTCGCGGCGCAGTACTGTTCTTGCTCATTTTTTATCTCCAAGGTCCTTATGGGCAAGATCCTCTTACAGCGGGACTCATGTTGGCACCCTTTGGTCTAGCTTTCATGGTCATTGGCCCTTTGAGTGGGCGGCTTTCAGACCGTATTGGATCGCGACTGCTTGCACCGATTGGGTTGCTGATCTCGGCCATTGGTCTATTTGGGTTGACCACGATTAACCAGTTCACTCCGTTTTGGGTATTAACTATTTTTATGGCTTTGATGGGTGGTGGCTCTGGCTTTTTTGTCTCTCCCAATACTAATGCGATTATGAGTTCTGTAGAGCCACATACTCGAGGAGCTGCATCAGGCATTCTAAGCATGCTGAATAACACTGGGCAGATGCTTAGTATCGTAATTGTCTTCCCGCTTGCTTTGAGTCATATGCCATTTAAAGCGATCCAGCAGATATTCATTACTGGTGGAGGTATGGGTAGTTTTGCATCGGCGATCCCGCCTTTCCTGGCTGGTTTGCATCAAGCTTTCTTCATCTCTGTTGGTTTGAGTATTATTGCAGCAATTGTAGCAGTATTGCGTCCAGACCACTAAGCATCAAATTATGAATCATATCAACCTTTGAGAGGCTGTTCCATGAAGTGGTGTGCCAAGGGATCTATTGTCCCTTGGCAAAGCCATGATGGCACCTGTCAGACTTCTTTTCGCCATGGGCTTGCAGATCTTTTTTGACATATGGTACTATAAATTTTGGTCAAGCAAAAATAGCTTTTAAGAAGAGGGAAACTATGCAAAAGCCCATTCAAGAACTTGCCCCTCGTATTAGTGACTGCCTCAAACTTATCTATGCCATGCAAGAGCGTGGTCAGAAGGTCTCAACTTCGGCCATAAGTGAGCAATTAAGGATAAGTGATGCAACTGCGACTATGATGTTTAAGGATTTGGCAACGGCTGGTTGGGTTGAACATGTACCATATCATGGTGTGCGCCTCACGGCGCTTGGTGAGAGGAAAGCCATGGAGGTAATTCGTCATCATCGCTTACTTGAGCTGTACTTGGCTCGCCAGTTGGGCTTTACATGGGATAAAGTGCACGCTGAAGCCGACAGGTTAGAGCATGTGATCTCCGAGGAATTTGAGGATAAGATGGATGAGTTGCTGGGATATCCTACCATTGATCCTCATGGTGATCCTATTCCGAGTAAAGAGGGGGTAGTGGTGGTTCGTAATGGCATGAGGCTTTCACAACTGAAAGATGGGCAGTCAGCCCAAATTCTGCGCATCAGTGATCAGGACCCTGAGAAACTCTGCTATCTTGGTCAGCTTGGTTTGTATCCGGATACTGATGTCCAACTGCTCAATCGTGCCCCTTTTGGGGGTCCTTTGCATATCTTGGTAGGTAAGCCTCCTGAGCAACTTGCCCAGATGTTAGGACCCGA
>CBJMBI010000522.1:0-3280 GCA_966427955.1 uncultured Ktedonobacterales bacterium | reverse complement strand
GGACAACCTTTCCTGAACAGCAACCTTTTCATCTATGATGAGACTGAGCATGCCATTTATATGCATACTGCACGGCTGGGTCGTACGCGTGCAAACGTTGAAATCGATGAACGTGTCTGCTTTAGCGTTTATGAAATGGGCCGCCTGCTCCCAGCAGCTACAGCCTTGAACTTTAGCGTCGAATATGCCAGTATTGTCATCTTTGGTACCGCAACCCTTATCAGTGATGAGAAACAGGCTACCGATGCCCTCCACCTGCTTCTCCATAAATACGCACCACATTTGCAACGGGGTCAGGATTATCGTGAAGTTGTCCCGGAAGAACTGACCCGCACTAGTGTCTATCGCATCTCGATTGAAGCATGGAGCGGCAAGAAAAAAGAAGCTCCTGCGGATTTCCCTGGCGCTTACACCTACTGTCCTTGAACAATTGTTTGGGCGACACTCTCTAGCCACCTTTTAGGGAATGAGCTTCTGAGCCACTCCAACGGTTTGGCCTATCCCCGTAGGAACCTGCGGACGTTCGCGGTGGTTGATCCAGCGACTGACTCAGACGGCCCACTGGCTTTCCTGATAAAACAAGCATCAGATGATGCTAGGGGAGTGTCTGCCCCTCCTACTACTCCTGGTAGATAAGGCTGGTGGCTTTGCGTCGCAAATCACGGAGACGACGCTCTGCCCTGGCCTTGATCTTGTTCTTGGCTTTTTGCAGCTTTCTCCATCTGTGGGAATGTTGTTTACATCTGGATTGCTTCTTGGCAATTTTGCCCAGTTGCTTAGATCGTTGCCTTTTGAGAGACCAAATGCCACAGCCCTTCACGATCAGAGCCTCTCCAGTGTTAGTAGAGATGGTTGCCAGATGGAGTTCCTTTTTTACTCCGTATAAAAGTCCTGCTGGCAAATACCCAAGCGACCTAATTAGTTCATCTCGATGAAGAGCCTCGGTAGTTCATCAGGATTAGGAGGACAACTCCAGATTCGGGCAGCCATCTTAGCCAGACTTTCTGCTCGAGCCATAATCTCTTCTTCTCCCCATTGATCCAAGTTGGGATCACGGAAGTATTCATTCAATGAAAGCTTACTTGCTATGTAGACAGATTTCTTTTCCCTAAACGATCTATCCTTAATTTTCCTGTTCTCGTTACTACCCAGCAATGTTAAATTGCCAAGGGTCATCACATACCGTGAATGGATTTGTAGAGCTTCTGACCCAAGTTCTTGTTGCCAAGCAGGAGTGAGATTGTCCGGCATAATACGCTCTATATCGCAGCGATCAAGTTGAACAGGCTCACTTTTGCGCTGAAGTGTACGTTCAATCCAGCAGAGAATGTCCTTGCCATAGAGTGTTTTGTAGAGTTTGGCAGTTTGTAGGGCGGGGATAAATCTGCTATCATCTGGCCAGTACTTGTTCAGGTAGCTGAGCAAGTTTGCAAGGGGACGATCTTCCAATTTTTTGCATGCCTCACAAAATAGAGGACCATGAGAGCGAGTGCTTTCCCGGCAAATTGAGCGACGAAGTACAAAGCTTACAATCGCAACAAGTGCTTTGGCAAGCTCCTCATCACTAAGTAGACGTTCACGTTGTTTCTCTAAGAGCGCCAGAATAAGGGGATAGGACGCCCTGATATCAAACTCACGTACCATCTGAAATGCTCGTTGCACTTCCTGGTTTGGATGGATGGCAGTGCCATCGATAACATCATAGGCACTAGCCTGAATTTTGAGATGACTGACAAAAGCAGAAGGATCAAGCACTTTTCCATTTCGAGAATATTCTTTATCAAAGGTTTCAAATACCTCCCCTTCCTGAATATAATCACCCTTGCTCATCAGGACATCACGGAAGAAACTAGTAAGTAGTTCACCAGCAGTCCCCTTTTTCCCTGCCTTCTTTTTTGCCATCTTTTCAGCTTTTCGATCAAAGCGCTGTTCAAGAGGAGCCCACTCCTCAAGATCAAAAGGATCTTGACTTGGTTCTGGCACGTGCATAAATACATAGTTACGCACCAAATCCCACTGTGTCAGGTCGAGGCCAGTAGAATTCAATGATCGAAAAATGAGGTAAGGGTTTTCAGGAGTCTCTCTAGTAATAGTGATGAGAACAAAGTTCAGCTGTGTTTTCATAACGCTAAACAATGTTGTAAGTTCGTCTTTTGAGGAGAACTCATTATCTATCTGCTCCCGAAAGTAGGTATACGCCTTCATGATCTGACTCTCACCTGACGAAGGATCACGGATAACTTCTCTCTCATCTACCAGGGCTTTATAGATCTGACGATCACGCAGGCGAGGATAGATCCGGTAATGTTCCTGCTCACGTTCAAACTTATGGATAAGAAGAGTTTCCGTAATCTCATCAGCCATATTGTTCACTTGATGAGATTTAGCAGCATCACGAATAGCACAAAGCAAAATGGAAAGCGTAAGAAGCCGCTGTTGTCCATCAATAACCTGATAGTTAGGTAGCTTTCCTGGAATGAGTTCATCAGATGAACAGACAATCACTCCAAGAAAATGAGTACGTGGCCTTTTTTTTCTTGGCTCAGACATCGCCTCTACTAGTAAACAAAGGTCATCCCAAAGCTGCTTCCAGTTCTCTTTTTTCCAAGAGTAATAGCGCTGGAAAAAAGGAATTAGGTAATGATCAGGAGAGTTAATAATCTCATGAAGGGTCCGCTCTATAGCTTTCATGCTAGTAGATATCCTTCCTTTCGCATCCTTGATATGTAATGGGTCTACCTATCAGCTCAAATATATGAATTGGCATATATTTACCTGATTATACTCTTCTTTTCATAAAATGAAAATCAGGAAAGCCATGTCATTGAACTGGTCAGATTATCAGAACTATTTGGTTATAGGAGAGTTTACTATGATAAATAAATTTGATTGTATTACCCAGAAGCTAGACACTTTTGGAGAGTACCTGATTGAGAAAGGAAAGTCTTTTAGGAAAATCTATCATTGTAATGGTTGTTCAATTTGACAATAAACGCAGTACAATGAATTTTACGATTTATCTTGGGAAACAAAGTTCAGAGTATGTGAAGAAGATATGAATACAGAAATAGAAGATGGCTCTGCTGGCTTGCCTAGCATATACCAAGTACTCTAGAGATGGTTGATCAATTAAGTAAGGCAAAATGTCTGATAATTTTGTACATTATCGGTAATGTTAACAGCTCTCAAACAGTGCTCACAATTTAGATCCATCCACCTCATCACTTCATCTGCTGACTTTTCGTTCGCACGCGCTCATACAACTCTTCCATCACGCCTA
>CBJMBI010000521.1:0-3283 GCA_966427955.1 uncultured Ktedonobacterales bacterium | reverse complement strand
ATGTAGGTTAGCCATCCTGTGGATAACTTGTCCACTTATCCACAGGTTATCCACAGTTCTTGTAGCCAAGGGCTATGGAGGAAGGAGGATCACATGGCCTCAAAATACCAGAACAAAAAAACGCTTCACCTGGGTATCCAGTTCGATAGCATCAAAGAGGCAAATCGCTATCAGGAGTTGTTGTACATGGAGCGTGCAGGTCTGATTTGCAATATTGAACTACAGCCACGCTATGATCTCATCGTGAACGGGAAGAAGTGCGGCTTCTATAAGGCCGATTTCCGTTATGAGAAAAACACAGGTGAGACAGTTGTTGAGGACGTGAAGAGCCCAGCGACTAAGACGCCCGTGTATCAGCTAAAGAAAAAATTGGTTAAAGCTATCTATGACATTGATATTCAGGAGTGCTGAAAGAGCGAGGACGTCTAGGGTGCTTGGGTTTGTCGCCACACGCGTAAAATTGCCGTGTTTGGCGACTCGTCAATAAATCTGGACTATCACAACAGTGAGCCCTCAGATTTCAAACGTAGCGCGATTTAGAGCCATCCATCCAAAGAGGAGGTGCAGAAGAATGCGAATTGAGGTAAAGACCTGGGCCAAGTTCCCAGGCACGTGTACAGAGTGTCATCTCAGGTTCCAAGCAGATGCCCTGGTCTGGTACCACACGTTTAAGAAGACTATGAGACATGTAAAATGTCCACAGGCAAAACAGGAGGTAAACAAATGTTGAAGCAACTTGTCCTTACAATCCCTCCAAGCATATGGGAGGACTACAAAAAGGCATTATCTAAGAAACTAGGTGTTCAGGTAGATGATATTCAAGCTCAAGGTTCTGCTGAGATAGATATGTTTCATGGGCTTATGAAGGCTATCTATGCAACAGAACAACCTAAGTGCGGTAACTGTGGCGGTGACTTGTGTGATAGTTGCGGTGAGTGTCATGATACACAGTGCTATGAGTATCAAGAGGATTGTAAAGAGAAAGAAGGAAAGAATGAATAAAGTTGTAATAATCACTCCAATGGATGAGTCAAACATGGCACGTAAACCGATTGTTGAACGGTATCCAGACGCCTATCTCGACCAAAGATCGTTTAAATGGCGCTTGTATTTACCTGATGAATATCAGTGGACGAAGGAAGATGCTGATTTCATGAACGATCTTGCAGATAATAAAGATCTTCTAGCTTCATGGGCTTATATAGAGAAAGAAGGAAAGAGTGAATGAAAGAAATACTAGGTGATGATAGACTACTCACCTTTAACGAAACGTTAGCACACCTGCGTATCAGCAAAAGCACACTCTACAGGTTTATGCAGAGCGGTGAGCTGCAGGGGTACAAGGTCGGCAGTACATGGCGGTTCTATCACAATGATGTGCAAGGTGTGATAAAGGCGCGTAACGGGATGGGAAAGGTTGACACGGAAGGGGAAGAGGTGGTAAACTAGTGCAAGAGAATTATCCTTCTTTTGCACTCATCTGAAAGGACACACAAACATGCAAGACCTTGCAAAATGGGAACAAAGCTTGCTTATAGCTGTTTTTGATGATAATGGTGAACATATCAGTGCAAGCTTTACGGGGCCATCAAAGAATGATACACTATTTATTAAGCAATGGCTACATGGTCGCAGTAGAAGCACAATATACACCTATATAGGTGCTATTGTTAACTTTTATGAAGAAGTAAATAAACCTCTTCAAAATGTGACTCTAGAGGACTTACAAGGCTTTATTGATAGTCTTGCTCACTTAAGTCCTGCTACGCGTGCAAAGAAAATAGCCGCTGTCAAGAGTATGATGTCCTTTGGACTCAAGACGGGATATTTACCTGTAAACGTTGGGGCTGTGGTAAAGCTGCCTAAACTGGAAGATAAGCTGGCTGAGAGGATCATGGGAGAGCAGCAAGTAGCTAAAATGTTTGCTCTAGAGGAAAACCAGCGAAATCATGCTATTCTCGTCTTGCTCTATCGGGCTGGCCTGCGGGTTTCAGAGTTGTGTAATCTCACGTGGCGAAACTTACAGGAACGTGACGAGTCTGGTCAGGTAACCGTGTTTGGGAAAGGCAAGAAAACGAGACATGTGCTACTGGATACCCCCACATGGTCTGAAGTGATGAGCCTGAAGACAAAAGAGTCTGGTCTTGATGATTATGTCTTTCAATCCAGACAAGCATGGTCTCCCAAGGGCAAGGATGACAGACGCATGGATGAAAGCACTGTGAACCGGATTGTAAAAGCAGCAGCAAAACGGGCTGGGTTGCCTTCTAACGTTTCACCACACTGGATGAGGCATGCCCATGCTACCCATGCACTGGAGAGAGGCGCTCCTATCACATTGGTCAAAGAGACGCTAGGCCACAAGTCAATGGAGACAACTGCCAAGTATACCCATGTTAGACCTAACGCTAGTAGTGGTCAGTTCTTGGGTGTTTAGGCTAGCATCTTGTACGATCGTACAACTTGATCTATACTATGCCAGACAACGGAACAGCCAATTAACGTTGATTGTAGCAAAAGAGCCTCTCTCGACAAGTAGCTCTTGAAGCCTAGCGCTTCGAGTGAAAGTGAGAGAGGCTTTTTGTGTTATAATGTGGCAATGCGCATCATGTGGAGAGCCTAATCAGGGGAGGTAAAATAATCGGTAGATCGGGTCCACTCCTTATGCCCGAAACGTGTCTGGCTCTCCACATCACCAAATCTCATCCTCACAGAATGCCCAATAGACCCCCTTGCTACGATTTGAAAATATCCACTACCTGCCCTCTCAGATTTGCATTCTGACAAGCCTGTTCTCTAAAATCTATAAAAATCTACAGGATATTTGTTCTTAATATGTAGATTTTTATAGATTTTTGCGTTATACTTTGCGCAGGATACGTTCTCCAGCTACTGAGGCCAGTGTTTGTCTCCTTGGCACTGGCCTCACATTTTTAGAGTGAATGAATGAACGAAAGAATGACGAAACAAAGAGCACGAAACAATCCTATAACTAGAGATGTGAATGCAGTAGAACGCGTGAACATGGCGTTACAGCTAAGGAAGAAGCGTCTCACCTACCAGGAAATAGCAGACCGTTGTGGCTATGGTTCTGCTCAAGCTGCACATAAAGCAGTTATGCGTGAGATGCAAAGATGTGTCTCAGAGAAGGTTGAAGACTATCGTAAGCAGGAACTAGATATATTAGATGAGATACATCAAAAAGTATGGATAGAAGCATTTGAGACAGAAGACAAAGATGGCAATATCAAGACCAACCTGTGGGCGGTTGACCGTCTGCTTG
>CBJMBI010000520.1:0-3292 GCA_966427955.1 uncultured Ktedonobacterales bacterium | reverse complement strand
TGCCATTCACACCTGAAGTGAGTTCGATAAACCAGCGTAACCAGATTGGAGCTGAGAGTACATCAGCTCTAGGCACTGCTGTAGCTTGTAACAGGATACTTGAGTGCTTTGACTGGACTATTGGCATTGATGGGGATGTACTGTTTTACCGTCCTACAGGTCGTAAATATGCCAGTACGCAAGAGCAGAATACCGAATATACCACAGGCACAATAGCAGGTGAAATGGACTACAACGGCGTTATTTATCCATTGGGCGGTGCTATGGGTGCCGTATCGGCTGCTGCTCACGGTGCTAGCACGACGGCAAAAGACTGGATATGGACGCCTCCAGTGACTGGTAGTGTTACGCCGCAAACTCTCACACTTCAGCAAGGCGACTCGGTACGTGCCCGTCAGGTTGCATACTTGTTATTCCAGCAATTCGGCTATAAAGCCGAAAGAAAGACCGGAATGCAGATAAGCGGTAAGTGGATGGCCCAACCACTTAGCGACAACATCACCATGACATCTAGCCCGACCACGATTGCTATAGCTCCTATCGTTGGTAAGCATCTCAACATCTACCTAGACTCAACAAGCGCTGGTCTTGGCACTACTCAGCTCAACAAGGTACTCAGCATAGACTACACCTTTGACTCTGTGTACAACCCGTTCTTCCCGTTGAACCGAGCTAATCTCGGATGGGCATCCCACGTAGACACGGCACCTACCTGCACGATCAAGCTGCTCATGGAAGCTGATGCAAACGGTATGGCCCCACTCAGCTATCTAGAGAGCGGCGTCACCTACTATCTGAGAGTGAATGCGCAAGGTGCTCAAATTGCTTCTGACGGTCCTGGTGCTGTCTACTACACATTTCAGCACGACATGGCCATTAAGTTCAACAAACCAAGCCCATTCCAAGACAAAGACGGGATATACGCTCTCGAATGGCAATGCCAGATAGTCGAAGATCCAACGTGGGGAACAGGTAAAGCACAGACAATAACGGTAACCAATTTACTAACAGCACTTTAGAGGTATGTATGCCAGTATCCGTAGGTCAAATTGCAGCTAATACAGCAGAAGTAAAGATACCAGTCGGTGACGACTTTGTAACTGTAAAGTATGCACCTGGGCAAATCACAGAAGAAACGTTTCAACAACTTTCTTCTCTATCCAAGCTGCAAAATGTCTCTGAAGACAATATCAGTGATATAAGTTCCATTTTTGAGTCTTTAAACCAGATGCTCGTAGATCTGATCAAGTCCTGGGACCTAACAGAGGAAGACGGTAAAACGGTAGTACCGTTAACGGTGGAACGGCTTTCAGGCAAGGTAGCAGGGGTACAGAAGATACCGCTTGTGTTCCGTTTGCAAGTGGCTGGGGCCTTGATTGGGGATATCCGCCCGGAAGCAATGACGCCTCAGACGAGCTAAGAGAGCTGAGGCGCTACATCGTCATGGAAGGCAAGATGGGGGCTGTGCCTGATTGGTATCCGCTTTTCATTGCAGCAGACCGATGTCATTGTCCCCCTTGGGAGTTGCTAAAGCAAAGCGTTTGGTGGAGGGATAAGGCACTTATAGCCAATACAGCAGAGAATGAAGCAAGAGAGATTATCAATAACAGAAAGTAAGATATGCCAACAGTAGCAAGCCTAGTAGCAGAAGTTAAGATCCAAGGTGCTGATACTGCCAAACAGCAGCTATCGAACGTAGGACAGGCCGCAAAAGAGACACAAAGCGGCTTTGGTGGCATGCTGCAATCTGCTCTGGCCACGGCTGGCGGGTTCGCTCTTTTCAATGTTGGTGCTAAGGCTGTGGGCTTTCTGAAGGATCAAGTAGTAGGTTCACTTGACGCGGCTATGAAGCATCAGCAGGTGATGAGCCAGACAGCCCAGGCAGTCAAGAGTACGGGCGGTGCGGCTGGCATGACAGCCCAGGCAATCCAAGGGCTGGCCGAGTCCCTCAGTAAAACAACGACTTTCTCAGAAGATACTGTTCAATCTGGCGAAAACCTCTTGCTTACCTTTACTGGCATCGGAAAAGATGTCTTCCCCCAGACCACAAAAACTATGCTCGACATGGCCCAAGCTATGGGCATGGATACCAAGTCAGCGGCTATGCAGCTTGGCAAAGCCCTAAATGATCCTGCTCAAGGTCTCTCTGCTTTGTCTAGAGAAGGCGTTACCTTCTCGGATAAACAGAAGGAAATGATCAAGCAGATGGTAGCGGCTGGTAACACGGCTGGTGCTCAGAAGATCATGCTAGCTGAGCTACAAAAAGAGTTCGGGGGAAGTGCGGAAGCGGCTGGGAAAACCTTTGCGGGTGCTCTCCAAATACTCAAGAATAATCTGGAAGACGTAAAGATCAAGATCGGCACTGCCTTACTTCCTCTGCTTGGTCAACTTACCGGATGGGTATCATCTAATGTTTTGCCTATTTTGACCAAGTTTAGCGATTGGTTTTCAAATGTAGGGGTTGCATCTATCCAGAATTTCGGCTCGACTTTGGGGAACACTTTTACAAGCGTCGGGCACTATCTAAGCTTATTTGACCTAACTCCTATAACCTACGCATGGAAACAGTTCACAAACGCTGTACAAGAATTGCTCAATCCGCTACGTACAGATAGCGATGTGATGGGCATGCTCACTCCTCATCTAGCAGACATGCGCAACTTGTTCTCTCAACTCTTAGTTAGTGGAATACGCGATATAGCTGGTTTCATCACAAATATAGCAAATGCGGTAAAAGGTTTTGCAGAAAATATCAATATAGAAAATATTTCATCCTTTTCTGATGGATTGAAGCAAGTAGAGCCTCCTCTTCAAAACATTTGGAACTTGCTAAAAGGCGAATTGGGGAAGGAGCTTCAAGATCTAGGCAAAGATGCTAAGCAGGTAGGAGACTGGTTTATGTCCTCAGTCATACCCGCCTTCAAGCAAGCTGCTCCTGGTTTTGAGAATTTAGGCAATACTGTTCTAAATACTGTTATACCTGCATTTATCAAAATACGCGGCGTAGTAGTGGATGTACTGCAAAATGCTTTTGACAAGTTCGCACCAATTCTTGAGAAGATAATACCGCCTCTTATTAAGTTTGAAGGTATTATAGCTAATAACGTTTCAAATGCTTTAAAATTTATAACGCCTTATATACTACAGGCAACAAAAGCAATAGGTGATTTTGCTAATGATCTCATAGATAGAATTGCCCCTATTGCATTAAATGTGTTTAATGGTATATCTGACGGGGTAAAAACATTTTCAAAGATATGGGCGGTTATCTGGCCTGGGATATCTCAGATAC
>CBJMBI010000519.1:0-3296 GCA_966427955.1 uncultured Ktedonobacterales bacterium | reverse complement strand
CAACTTGAGAAGTGGTTGGAGGAAGAGGTTCAATCTTCTCCTCAAAGAGCATGGAAACGAAGTAGCGATCGACACAGTCTTTGGAGACAGTGACCGAGCTGGGCTTGCAATCTTTGGGGAATGCACGATGCAAGGTGATGGCAAGTGGCTCGTCCATTTTGGCAAGGGTGAGCTGACCATCTTCCCAGGTGAAAGCATTGGAAGCATAGGTTGCCGATTGAGTGTTTCTTCTCTTTTTGAAAGTGGGATACTTGGCTCTTCCCTCGAAGAAGTTCTTGTAGGCACGGTCCAGGTGACGCAAAGATTGCTGGATGGGAACAGAGGAGACGTCCGAGAGCCAGGGGTGCTCTTTCTTCAAAGCGGGAAGCATGGCCGAGAGGTCGTTATAGGTCAACTTTTGCCCATGCTGGAAATAGGCAGTTTTACGGGTGGAGAGTCCCCAGTTGTAAACGAAGCGGCAGCATCCGAACGTTTGCGCAAGGATACGCTTCTGCTCATCAGTCGGGTAGAACCGATACTTGTATGCTCGCTTTGTTTTGCTCACTGGCTTGCTCCTTTCACGAATGTAGGTATATCATACCACATATGTCAATATACAAATATTCATCATATAGGAGAGGTAAATGAACATTCTTTCCTGCAACAGAGTTGCATCCGCCTTCGCGGCCCAGCACCCTTCCCCAAAAAGAACGCGCCTTCTATCCCCATAGCTTCAGCTATGGGTTTTACGGCGCGGATTGATAAACGGTAGCAAAACGCCAATATTAATTTAGGTGGGAGAGAGGATTTCCTCTTGCCAGAAATAGCCATCTTCGTGATACTCTTCTCTATATGGATGGCAATTTCACCAATTGATCAGAGGTTGATAGAGAATGAACCGCAGTTTACTCTCACGGCTCCATGCTAATGGAGTCTCTTATCTTATCAGCGGTCTGCTCTTGCTCATAGGCATACCGCTCTACCAAGTAATAGTCTTCAGTCCAGCGGGCCTTAGTGATGCCATTGACGGAACTAGGATGGGCCGCTTTACTGTTTATCTTACCTGGATTAGCCAGCACAGCTTCCAGTTTATCATCTATCGGGTACTATTGGTATTGGCTTTTGCGCTGCTATTCACTCTGCCATTTTCACTCTATCGCATCATTGTGGCACAGGAAATTGTGGGTCAGGAGGAGCGAGCAGAAGCTAGACAGGAGCAGATAGAAGATGCTAATGGACCAGTAGTTCTACAGGAGGCCGATCAACAGTCGGAAGCGAGTGAGGCTAATGGCATGCCTGCCTATGCCTGGCGTGGTAGAGGTTTAGTGGTCTTGGCTGCATGGGCTGGCATCATTAGCCTTATCATTTATGTTCTGGGTACAATAGTGAGCACTCTGTATTTTATCGTTATTGCAGGCAATATGGATAGCAGTAACGTTGCCACATTTTCGAGTATGTTCACCATCAGCACAAATACGATTGGTATTGGATTGCTCGGCTTGGGCACCTTGTTTTTTGGTATGATGATTTGTAGGACAGGACTTAATCTCTGGCCGGCGCACTGGGTTATTTTCGGCTATGCGGCAATCCTGGTAGGTGGGCTCCTTTGTATCAGTGCCGTAGGTGTTGCCAGTGCGCCAGGAGTTGGCCAGAACACTGTAACGACCATCGCAACCCTATTATTTGCGCTATGGGTATTCTGGCTTGGTCTTATGCTTGTACGTCTTAGGCCAGTAATATAATATCTGCATTTTCTTATACAGGACTAAATTATGTTTTCTGCTAACAAAATGCCGCAGTCCTGGGGACGTTATCCACAGGTAGCGGCAAGCCGCGTGATCCCTATTTTCTGGTGTGATGAATTACCCAATTTGGCGGAGCTAGAACAGCCAGTCTTGCCCTATGGATATGGACGGAGCTATGGGGATAGCTGCCTGAACGAGAATGGCATTCTGCTCGATATGAGCTATTTGACACGCTTTCTCTCATTTGATGTTGAGAATGGACTATTGCGTTGTGAGGCAGGAGTTACACTTGCTGATATTCTGGAATTGATTGTGCCGCATGGCTGGTTTCTCTCAGTGACGCCTGGCACCAAATTTGTCTCTGTTGGTGGGGCAATTGCTAATGATGTGCATGGCAAAAATCATCACAGAGCTGGCACATTTGGCTGTCACGTTACACGCTTTGAACTTTTGCGTTCAGATGGTCAAAGGCTGCTTTGCTCTCCCGAAGAGAATGCAGATCTGTTCCAAGCGACTATTGGTGGCTTAGGTCTAACGGGAGTCATACTATGGGCTGAAATACGTTTGCGGCCCATACGCAGTCCATTGATAGATATGGAACGTATTCGCTTTACCTCGCTGAGAGAGTTTATAGACATCGCAGCTGCCTCGGAGCAGGATTTCGAGTATACAGTGGCTTGGGTAGATTGTCTGGCGAGTGGAGAGCAACTTGGGCGTGGCTTTTTTACTCGTGGTAATCATGCCGAAAATGAGAAAGATAATAACGTCAAGAAAAAAAAGTCTCTGCATATACCGCTAGATTTTCCATCTTGGGCTTTGAATAGGTGGACAATCAAAATGTTTAATACCACCAATTATCATTTGCAGCGAAAGAAGGTCATGCAAAAAACAGTACCGTATGACCCATTTTTCTATCCTCTTGATGCAATTCATCAATGGAATCGCATGTACGGAAAACGTGGATTTTTCCAATATCAGTGTATTATCCCATATCATGAAGGGTATGAAGTCATGAAGGAGCTGCTAGAGCGGATCAGCCATTCTGGCCAAGGCTCATTTCTCTCGGTATTGAAAACGTTCGGCGATGTACTCTCACCCGGCATGCTCTCGTTTCCACGACCTGGCCTCGAGTTAGCGCTGGATTTTGCCAATCAAGGAAACAAGACACTCGAATTGCTAGAGGATTTAGATAGGGTTGTACGCCAGAGTGGTGGCGCTGTATATCCAGCAAAGGATGCTCGCATGAGCTCTGAAAGCTTTCAGACCTATTTTCCACGTTGGCGCGAGTTTGCCCAGTATATCGATCCCAAATTCTCCTCGAGTTTTTGGCGTCGTGTGACACTCCACAGTAGCTAATGCTGCGCCGCCTCTGATCTTTGTTTCTGTCCATAGTGTTGTCCCTATTTCCCTCTGGAAATGACGCTTCGTGTCGGGTAGACTTGAAGAGACGTTCTCATGGTGGTTTTTTTTGAAATGAATGTTTTGGATGTTTTTATCAATTTGAGGAGTGATGTTCTTTTCGATATTAATGACTATCTCAATCTTTCTTCAGACTCCGACCATGAGTCAGAC
>CBJMBI010000518.1:0-3299 GCA_966427955.1 uncultured Ktedonobacterales bacterium | reverse complement strand
CTTTCAAAATATGTATTCCTACAGCTCCATCGTCGCGCCTCTAGCATCTTGCCAACATGCCATTTTTGTTCTCTCCTAAAATCTTGATTTCATAGATTAGAATGCCATATACTTGAGACGGAAAACGCTAGGATCTATCACCTACCTAAACTGCTCAGGAAAAAACGGAGTGAGAGGGTAATTCAATGTTTGAAACAGTTATTGCCATTACCGCAGCAATCAATAAAACTGAAGATGGACAAATTACATTTCAGGTGTATGAAAGGGAAGAGCCACAGCCGGCTCTCTTATCTCTGCTTGCTTTAACCTATTATCAGAATGTTTATAGCCTCTTACAGGAAGAGGATGTACTCACAGTCACGTTCCATCTGCCACAAGGGGACCATACAATTACTGCAAAGTTTCTGGCGAGTGATGAAGGTCCCGTTTTCGATGAGCAAGGATATGCTCCAACGATAGACCTGTTTCCACGAATAAAAGAGGTATATCTGGATATAGAAAAACTCTTTTCCAATAGTGAAAAGATTTTAGTAATTTTTCATGTAAAGAGGGTGTAAATAGATATAGAATAGAAAGTGTAAATGACTATATTTTAGGTGTGAAAATTTCCGGAAAACGTTTCGGTGATGCCGCACACTTCTATTTCGATCAATGGAGAGCCAAGCATATGAGTTACCAGGAACAAAAGGGCCAGGAGATCTCATTACGTATTGCTGTATTTATTTCTGGCACAGGTAGTAATCTGCAAGCGCTGATTGATGCCATTGAGAGCAAGCAACTGCCAGGGACTGAGATCGTACTAGTAGTGAGCAATAAAGCTAATGCATACGGTCTCCAACGCGCACTTGACCATAAGCTACCAGCAATCTATCTACCATGGAAACAGCGTGAAGAAGCTGAGAAGCGAGCTCTAGCATTGATGGAACTCTTCCAAGTTGATCTCATCGTACTAGCTGGCTGGATGCGCGTCTTAAGCCAGAATTTCATTGAAAAATTTCCTCATCGCATAATTAACATACATCCTGCATTACTACCTGATGATGGTTCAGATACCTATATAACCAGTGATGGTACGGTCATCCCGGCATTGCGTGGCTTACACGTTGTTAGAAGAGCAATTGAGTCAAAATTGAAAATAACTGGTAGTACAGTTCACTATGTCATACCAGAGGTGGATGCTGGGCCAGTTATTAGCCGAGCTGAAGTTGTTATCAGAGCAGGTGATACAGAAGAGATATTGCACGAGCGTTTAAAAGAGAGGGAACATCAGCTTATTGTGGAGGCCGTAAGCGGGATAGCAAAATCCTTTCAGATAGGCTGACAAAAGTACTGGTCTAGCAAAAATTGGTGCTGCAATCTCACCCACACAGTGTATAGTGTGGTATAATAAAAATATACTGTATAGTGCATCGTAGCTCAGAATAGATTGTCTATTGCAAGCCGTGCGATACAGCCAAACGCTTTGGGTCAAAGACCCTGGAAATGAGAAAATTAATGTCTTATACCGATCAAACCTTGTATTGCCGGGACTGCAATGAGGCTTTTACATTCACTGCTGGTGAGCAGGAATTTTTCGCGAGCCGTGGCCTGACCAATACTCCTGCTCGTTGTCCTTCGTGCCGATCTGCTCGTAAAGCCCAGCGTGGCGAACGCCCCAGAGGTGGTGGGCGCAATGATGGCTTCCGTGAGCAGCGTCAGATGTATAATGTAACATGTGCTAGCTGTGGAAACGAAGCTCAAGTGCCTTTCAGACCAAGCGAAGATCGTCCTGTGTATTGCAGCGATTGTTTCCAGCTGCAGAGTACTGGTCGCCGCAATGACCGTCGATCGCGCTGGTAATCGCCATGAGTCAAGTTTTAATCACTCCTGGTGAGTCCTTCGAATTTGCGCTTAAACGCTTCAATCGCAAAGTGCAGAATGCTGGCATTCTTGCTGAAGCTCGTCGTCGCAGATTTTATGAAAGCCCGCAGGCGCGCCGCAAACGTAAAGCAGAGGCCCAGCGGCGGAGACGTAGTCACTCTCGCTAGCTCCTATTGGGCATGCGGCTGTTCTTAAGCAAAAAGGTAGCGGATGATCTCTTCATCCGCTATTTTAATTCTAGGCTACTTTGATCCCTACGCGCTCCAACAAGTTACGACTGATTTCAGCACGATACTTGATTGGCATACGAGTAGGAATGCAGTGCGAGTCGGAACCAGTGCTACCTAGCAGATTATGTTTACGCACATACTCCTGGTAAATATTGATACTTTCTTGGCTGTGCGAGGGGTGGTAAACTTCGACGCCATCAATTGGCACATCAGCACGCAGCTGATCCAGCAACGCTGGGTCGTAGAAAGTAAAGCCAGATTCACGCCGACCGGGATGTGCGATGAGGCAGACCCCACCACTTCTATGCACTGCCTCGACAGCTTCGGCCATATCTAGCCTTGTAGAATGATAGCCTGCCTCGCGAATTATCTGTATAGCACTAGGCCAGTCGGGGGCATAACCATGCTCACGCAGTAGGATACCATTATCCAAGGGATGGACAAGCTTGCCATTGTTCTTGGCAAGTACTTCCTGTTGATTTGGAAAGGTATACCCTTTTTGCTGCAATCTATCATAAATATCATACATGTTTTCTTGTTTTGCTTTTCTGAATTTTTCTATAACTGCAATTATTTCGCTGTTTTCATGGTCAAACCCATAACAGAGCACATCTCCCATCTTGCCATTCCATGCAGTACTCATCTCTACACCGGATAGGACAGGTAGATGCTTTTCAGCCGCCAAGGCCTGGATCTCAGTAATCTTATCAATGCGGTCATGGTCAGTTACTGCTACCAAGTCAAAGTGTTCAGAGGCAAGATAGTCAATGAGTTGTTGGGCAGGCCAGCGCCCATCACTGTATGTGGTATGCATATGGAGGTCAATAGCAGCGTCGGGGGCAAGAGTCAAATTCATGATCGGACGAGTCAAGACGAACTCCTTTTTCTAGTGAGAGAAAGATCTTTTCTACTTATTATAATAGTACCACACTACACCATCAATAGACATGTATAGTCTGTCAACAAAATCTTGCCAAGAGTTGGCTCACTATTCTATACACATCACATTGTGGCCCTCTTGACAGCCGTGATAATATAGTTTTGTAGAGCAAAGGACTGTTGAGGTAAACAAAAGGACTTTCCCCTATTCTACGCAAGCGCAAAAGGTGTAAATCGGCCTGTAGCGTGGTTCCAAGGCGGCGTAGCTCAGGCGGTAGAGCAAGGGACTCATAAGCCCTGTGTCACTGGTTCGAGTCCAGTCGCCGCTAC
>CBJMBI010000517.1:0-3310 GCA_966427955.1 uncultured Ktedonobacterales bacterium | reverse complement strand
CTCTTTTTATTAGCAATCACTAACAACGTACTTTATAACGAGTTGGCTCCCCATGTAGCTCTCATAAGGGGCTACAGCAGTCAGTACAGTGAAGAGGCGGCGAGAGAGCTATCCCAAGAATGCTTGAAGCTACTAGCAACGGGTGACTCTGTAGAGATCAAACGTGGCTTACAGACGGGCTTCTCTTTTGTTGGCTGGGCTTGTGCTGTTGCTGGGGTTAGCTTGCTTGCCCCTGCCGAATTTGATCTGGCACAGATGCGCCGTAAAGGACTGACTGGCTAATTATTATCTCTTCGGAAAAATGCGGATTTGAGGCTTTGCTCAGCTCTCCCGATTTTTTGCGAGCTTACTGGTTAAGGATCTGTGGTATCATGACTGCGAGTGAAGAGAGTTGGTATGGGAAGCTCAAGAACATTGGACTCTTCAGGCCCGGCGCTTTGAAACACATTTTTGAGGGAGAACTGAACAAGGGCATTGCGAGAGGCTATCATTACGAGGGTATACCCAACACTCCGGGAAAGATTGTTCCTGGAACAGAAACTTTTCCTGATAGAAATGGCGTCTATCAAGGGAGGGTCACTATCTATGGTGTACGTAAACCTAAAAATGGAGGTGAATCCTCCTTTTTCCCCAAGTCTATGTCACCACAGGATGTCGTGGATAGCATCAATGAAGCGTATGGTAGGAGACGTCTTGTATGGGGTAATGCTTATGAAGGCGAAACTCTATCAGGGATAAAAATAGCTCTGTGCCTAGACAAATCTGGAAAGATCATTTCTGCTTATCCAGTCTATCAAGGCTTTGAAGAGGGGGGTTTCCGGAATAGATAGAAAGCAGAGTGTAACAGCACCGCATGTGCTTTCCCTAACTGTTTTAGATGGGATAGAGAGGAGAAATCAAATGAAATATCCTTATTATATTGAATACAGTGAGTTTGGGTCACCCATTCTCCGATTGCCAGAAGAGATTGGTCTCGTAACCGCCTTCCTTTTCAGCGACGTCCAAGGTCCGCTAGGCAAGAGTATTTTCCTTGAGGAAATTAATCGTGTCTTGAATGGAGAAATACCGTCTTCAGAATTGGGAGGGAATATGTGTGTTCTTGAAATTAAAAAGGACTTCACTACGATTATCAATACACTGACGGATGATGAAGATAATCCCGAGAATAGGTGTGTGATTGAGACGGAAGAACTCAAAGACTTGATCCTGACTTGGCTCCCACTTCGTCAACTTGCTTGCAAACAAAGGGATACAGATGCAATCCATCGTGTTCCTGCATCGAGTACTGATCAATCGGTGATAAGCAACGAATTGTCAACGGATGCTTGGACTTGATATACACCTTTTATTTTGCCATATACTGAAATGTATCTGTCACTTCTACTCAAGAAAACTTAGCTCATTGGGTGTAATAGATTATACCATTCGCTTGTCTATTTTGTCATATGCCAATAGATAAATTGACAAATCCTAGAATGTACCTTCTACTATAGAAAAGGACTGGGTTACCCGGTCGACACAGGGCCTCGGCTACATAAGCTGGGGTCTTGGGTTATTATGTCGTATACCGAACTAGTTCTAGTTCTTTCCCTCATCCTAACCCTAAGCTTCACTGTTGAGGCAAGTGCTGTGTCAGCGATGCACGTAAGCTTTGCTCATCTGAGGTAAAAGCCACTTCTTCAAGTGCGTCAAGTACCTCGACATTCTCAATGTTACTGAGCGCTTGTTCGGCTAGTTCTACAAGAGAGTCAGAGAAACGGGTTTTCAGGAATTTTAAGATCGATTTTCGTAAGCCCTTGATCTCGCCCTTAGTTTCGCTCTCAATGATGAACTGGTGTACGACCGGATTCTCTCTCAGAAAGTCTTTATATTGGGTAGACATGTTGAGTTCCTCCTCGACGATGTGTTTATCTTGGTCTGACATGGTTGTGGTTCTCTTGAGCATGCTATGGAACCATGCAAGATGCTCAACACTTTGTCTCGGACTGTAGTGCTGGCGGATCTCTCTGATCGCTTGCTTGAGCAAATCAGGTTTTGGATCCTTCATAGCTGGCAAGAACACATATAGAGACAGTATATGATTTTTGACAATTGGATCGCCATCCAGTTCCCACAAACAGATGACTACATAATCGAACGTGAGAGCATTTTCAGCAGACTGTCATACGGTTGCGCTTCTTTGGTAGCTTTCAGGAAAGTCTCAAACGGCTGTGATTCTTGAGTGTCTTTCAGTGGTAGATACCTCCCTTTCTATCTAATCCAGAGGAGTATACTACAACATACATTTAACTACAACGTCAGTCCATGTAAGTTAGTAGGTGTCGTAGTTGCCGCTTGACAACGCACAGCCCCACTTCTACAATACTCTCAGGTACATCTCCTATCACTCTGTATCTCATTGCAATGGAAAGGGCAAAAGATCATGATGATCGACTATAGCGGCCAGCAGATTGGTAGCTATCGTTTGGTGCAGCGCTTGGGCTTTGGCGGCTTTGCTAGCGTGTATTTGGGACAACATGTGCGCATAGCTAGCAAACAGGCTGCAATCAAACTCCTGCACATGTTTGACGTGGACAGCAAGAAATTTCAGCAAGAGGCCGAGACGACAGCAGCTCTGGACCACCCCCATATCATCCGCCTGATCGATTTCGATTTTCATGACCAGATGCCCTTTCTGGTGATGGACTATGCCCCTGGAGGCTCACTGCGTAGCTGTCATCCAGAGGGAACGCAGGTCCCACTTGCAACGGTCGTGCAGTATGTGCAAGAGATTGCCAAAGCATTAGAGTATGCCCATAGCAAGAACGTGATCCATCGCGACATCAAGCCGGACAATATCCTGATTGGTGCACAGGGAGAATTGCGCCTGAGCGACTTTGGAATTGCTGTGCTGTCTCGGACAGGGCGGACCACGCTAGCGGCTTCCTATGACACGGGAGGAACAGCCTACTATATGGCCCCTGAGCAGAGCAGAGGCAAGCCAGAAAAGGCGAGCGATCAGTATGCTCTGGGGATCATGGTCTACGAGTGGCTCTGTGGTAAGCCTCCCTTTAGCGAAGGCCATGCCATTAACATCCAATATCAACATTCCTTCGAGCCTGTTCCACCCTTACATGAGCGCTTGCCTACACTCTCACCAGCCGTCGGGCAGGCCATTATGCGTGCATTAGCCAAAAAACCTGAAGAGCGCTTTTGCACTGTTCAAGAGTTTGCCACAGCCTTGGCTGAAGCTGGTCTGCCGCCTCGTGCCCAGAAGCAATCTAGTGCAACAGGACCCGCTC
Organism: uncultured Ktedonobacterales bacterium; assembly: GCA_966427955.1. GTDB lineage: Bacteria > Chloroflexota > Ktedonobacteria > Ktedonobacterales > Ktedonobacteraceae > DASYAN01. Next base: position 29 of record CBJMBI010000517.1, on the reverse strand, counting down.
TTGCCGCTCTCTTGGCTGATACCTATATA
>CBJMBI010000516.1:0-3314 GCA_966427955.1 uncultured Ktedonobacterales bacterium | reverse complement strand
CGTGCATCCAGGTTTCCGTTTGCGATTGCGACGTGTGTCTGCAAGATTTGCTGAATCCCTTCTTCCATCTTCTGTTTTTGTACAGCTAGTTCATGCTCTAGCTGTGCAATCTGCTCTGCGCGGTCGGCACGTGCAATTGCTTTGACCGTTCCTTTTACCCACAGATAGGAGACGAAGGCAACAAGGAGTTGTACTCCAATAGGTCTGACTAACATAGGAATAAGCTGTGTTTTCAAGTCAGAGGCCAGCATGGCTGTGGGTGGCTGCCACAGAAGGCTCACAGCGATCACTATAATATTGTATGTCATCACCAGAAAAACGCTGCTTGGGTTAAGGAGTGAGACACTGAGGAGTTCGCCAAAGACATACAGTTCGTATTGTTGAATGCTGGGTTCATCCAGTGGTTGCGTGGTGAAGATTACCATGGTGAGTGCCAACTCGAATGCAACAGTGAGCAAAAGGCCGGCGATCTCTGGCTTCCCTGCTCTGTTGAAGAAGAGTGCAATCACACAGACTATGATCATTCCTAGGTCTGCAAAAATAACATAGTGATTAGGTAATACAAAACAAGCAGGGATAAACAAAATGAAAGTGAATAAGAGCCAAAAAACGATTATACTTAACAGTTGGGATTTGCGCACTGATTCTCTCTGTGCAAAAGTGGCATTTGCCGAAGGTTCTGGCTTTGCGGTAAGTTGATACCACCATGCAATTAAACCTTTTTTGTTTTTTGATTCCTGATTGGAAGTTTTATCTTGAATCCAATTCTTATCTACTATTGGGAATCTAGGGTTTGTAAATCTCATAGTTCTATTTCTCCCTCTTTCGCTTGTTGAATTGTCAGAATGGTATCTCTCCTCACGAAGATTTACCATTTCCTGACTATATCCTACCCCCTCTCTTTGGAACTGCAGAGGACATAGGACCTTCGGGTTTCTACTCCACTGGTGGTATCATATCTGTCACATTTCTCGCTCTTCTTTGGGAGGAGGAGAGGAGATAAGGGTATGCATCAAGGCTGAGGCCAATCCTAGCCCATTCAATGTGAGCGAATATAGCATATTTTAAAATATAAGTCCATTAAAACAATATTAATAAATTATTGCTCTTTGAAAGAATTTCTCATTATGACAGTTCTGTTTCAGAGGGTTTTAATCCAATCCATAGGTTTTTAGCTCATCCATATGATTGCTCTTTTAGAAGCAATAATTTTTATTAGTTTGTATAAAAGGTAAATTGTTTCTCATTGGAGTCCTCAATCTTCTCTGTTGCAGAGTGCGGTTCCATCCATTTCACTATTATAGGAGTTCTTGGCCTCATTGAAACTCATGTATTGATGTATGCGTTCACATACTTGATGGGCGGTTGCATAACTAGCGCAGTCTTTGACCTTCTGGCAACGTCTTGGTATCTCACGACAGAACGCTTCTTGAGGCATTACTTGAGGAGATCCAAATACCATCAACCCAGGGTATTCAAGGAGGAGAACTTATGACGTTATTTCTCAATCAAAAATGTCCTCTTTCTAACGGTACTCAATCCTTGTCCTCCACGATCATCGTTGCCTTTCAGGGTGAGCGTGGAGCCTTTGGATATGAGGCCGCGCAAGCCTATTTTAATCAAGAGAGACACGGCAAGCCTGATTTCATCCCCTATCGTAGTTTTGCAGATGTATTTTATGCTGTGGAGGAGGGTATTGTTGACTATGGTCTCGTTCCCATAGAAAATTCGCAGGCGGGCAATATCAATGATGTGCATGATCTGTTAATTCAGCATGATCTATTTGTAATTGGTGAAATCAGCTATCAAGTCAATCAATGCCTACTCTGTCTGCCGGGGCAGCAGCTGAGTGATATCAAACGCGTCATATCACATCCGCAGGCATTGCTTCAGAGTGATGTGTTCTTGCAAGAGCTGGGAGTAGAAACAATTGCTACTTACAATACAGCGGGTAGTGCTAAGATGATTCGTGAGAAGCGTTTGCGAGGTGTTGCTGCGGTTGCCAGTGCGAGTGCTGCCAAACTCTATGGATTAGAGATCCTAGCCAATGGGATTCAGACGATCAAAGATAACTATACGCGCTTCATTGTCCTTGGTCGTGAACCAGCTCCGTACTGCGCAGAGCCAGCAAAAACAATGCTCGTCATGATGACATCGCAGCAGTCATGCTCACTCTATAAATGCCTGGATATTTTTGCTGCTAGGCGAATCAATCTGCTGAAGCTAGGGTCGCATCCATTACGCCAACGTCTCTGGGAATACGTCTTCTTCCTCGACTTTGAAGGGCATTGCGAAGATCCGGTTACACGTGATGTGCTGATAGAGTTGGCAGATCAGACTACTTTTTGTAAAGTCCTGGGTTCATTTGTGAGAAATGTGTAGGAAAGGAATACATTATGAAGTGCAACCAGTGATTCTGATACAGATGATTGAGAAAATTTAACACTTTTGTCCCTCTTTTCGACTAGGATTCTCTTTTTGGTTAAGTATACTTAACAGTGATTACTCATTTTTTGTTTCTTTTGATATAGAGATTCTAAGAGAATAGTAGCTGTAAGAGAGGGATAAACTCTAATGACACTGCGTCGTTTATCACAGAATTTGAATGTTGTTACTGCATTGCGCTATATATCTATGAGCGCTATTGTTATTGGATATATTGCGTTTAACATTCCTAATATGCCTTTGGCCAGGGCGTCTGGAACATCTCTGTTTCCAACCTGTTCTACTGTATCTGGCACTATTACAGGTATAAAGGGGAAAAGTTTGCAAATTGCCTCTGAACAAGGTGGGAAGATTGCTAATGCACAATACTCAAATGCTACTGATATTGTCAAGGAAGATGTAGTAACCTCTTCTGATTTAAGAAAAGGAATAGATGTCCAGGTCCTCATAACGAAAGCTGCACAATTGGTTATGCTTGATCCAAGTGATCAGCCGAATGGAGCATCAGCACTGGAATGTCAAATGTCTCAACCTGCTCAAAACTCTACTCCCACTGCCCCCAGTGGCTCACAAATCATGGTGAGTCAAGGTACTATTCAACAGATCACTAACAACACTTTTACCATCTTACCGCGCTCAGGTCTGCCGAAGACTTTCACATGGACAACGAATACAGCTTTTGTGCGCTACACTGATCATCAATCTCCCCAAATACTCTCATCTGGTGCGTCTGTTGTATTAGTAGGCCCAATGAGTAACGGAGTCATCATGGCTTCGCGTATCACAGTCTTACCAAATGCACGGCAAATGGGTCTGATGATGAGCTGCAAACTTCCTGTATTATCATGTCCACCTATACCAGATTTTAT
>CBJMBI010000515.1:0-3316 GCA_966427955.1 uncultured Ktedonobacterales bacterium | reverse complement strand
TTACAACCCATGTCGTCAACACGTTGCACTCTATTTGTATTGTTGAGTGTGGTATTATTTAAACCCATGATCTCGTTTTTCATATATACACCCTCTATTCATTTAAATCCTGGTAGTAGCATTTGACCAGCGTCTATCTGAGCTTGACGTGCCTTACGCTTCCTGGTCTTGGCATGAGTGGCACCGTCGTATTCCATATGGCAGGATTGGCAGAGAGCCGCTAGCTGAGGTCTCTTGTTCTTGATGTCGTGGTTGAGATGCGCTGCTGCTAGATAAACCTTGAAGGGTCGGTTATGAGTCTTGCCAATGCGGATTTCACCGTGGTGAGCACCGCATCTCTCGCACTTATACTCGGCTCTTTCTTTGCATTTCTTTACTAACCTAGCCCAATTGGGTGGGTAGAGCTTGACGTTATAAGGCATAGCTCTCTCCATAGCCGAGCGTCTGTTTCATGCCTTCAATAGCTGCTGTAATCCGGTAGGGGTCCCCACTCTTCAAGAGTTCGCGAGTATAGGTGATGTGAAGATCCCTATCCATCTCCATGTCCTTGATACCGCAATTGGGTGCCCTCCACCAAAGTTTCTCGTCAGGGTAACTCTTCACATATCGTTGATAATGGGCAAAGAGTGCTTGATAGTCATCAGAAATGGCAGGGGCTGAGATGGCTGGTTGATGTTGAACAATAGCAGTTGTAGAAATATCGGCGTCAACCGTGCTATCAGAGCCAAGCAATGTCTTTTTGAGGAACATAGCCGTCTCTATGAGGAGGTCAATAGTTTGAGCAGTTCGTGTATGCTCCTCACCTTCAAAGGACCCACGATCAAGCTCTGAGGGAACACAGGTATGGAATTTGCGGAGAGCTGCTTGTATTTCATCGGTAGCATACTGCCATACCTGTCTAATGCGGAGCCGACCAGCTAGAGCCGTTGCGTCTTCAAGGCTACGACCAGCTGCTTCTCTGTGTTCATTTATTTCTTTTGCTAGTGCCTCGTTTTGAGTGGTATAGAAGTCAAGTTCGGTCTTAGCATTTTTCAGCTCTAATTGTAGATTGTCTAGCTCTTTTTGCTTTTCTGGTGAAATATCGGGCTTGGCTTCAAGAGCTTTGACCTGTTGTTCTAGGCTAGCAACCTTAGCGGCTGTTTCTAAGGTGTCCTGATATTCAATGACCTTCTCAGGTTCTGGCTTCTCTTCAAGCTTCTGCTCTAGGGACTGGACTAGAGCAGTGTAGGATTGTTCGTTGCGTTCCACTTCCTGTTTGAAGAGGATTAGCTCTCTCTCTTTCTCCTCTGCTTTCTTCTCAGCATCTCTACGGGCTCTCTCAGCATCTCTGAGTTGCTTAGCTCTCTCTTCATCAATACTTTCACCAGCATTTAGAAGCGCTTTAGCCTCTTGACGGACTGACTCGGGAACACGCTTTGAAGAGAGCACATACACCGCTTGATCTTCGATTACCGCAGCCGCTGCGGTAAAATCTCCCCAATACAGAGCAGCATTCATCTTGTTGTTAATAGTTCGTTCACTCCACCCATAGCACGCCTTTGCCCAGGTTATAAACTCGCTATAGGGGAGCCCCTGTATACTCTGGGCTTCTAGTAAATCTCTACCATCTTCATATGATGTTACAGCGTGTCGTACCAAAATGCGCTTGTGAATGGTCTGTAGTTTATTTGCTTGCTCGGGTGTTACTCTGGAATAGTCATAAGTAACCTGTATAGGCTCTGCATTGCGAACATCTTCAAGATCAAAGAACCCCGTTTGTACTAGCTCACTACTCATAGATGTCCTCCTCTAATCGTGATATCCATATTGTGTGCGTAACTCAGCTTTACATCTAGTGCTAACGGCATCTAGTTCTATGCCATTGTCAAGACAGAGCAATCCTATAGCGTCTTCGTAGTTATGATTATGGATCTGCACGACTATTAGTCCTCCCTTTACTATTTGATGATCTTTGGTTTCTGACTTAATCGTGCCTTTTGCATCATAGAACAAATCAACTTTGGGCAACCGTGAAAAATGTTGTTTCAAATACGCTAGTGCCTTTTGATAGATCTGCTTGTACTCCCCATCTTCTTTTAGATGGACTGATGTGCCAAAACTACTCATATATGTCCTCCTCATCATCCTTTGCGCGTTCCACTGCATCTAGACGGGCTATCAGATTGGCATGGCGACGATCGTTATTTGCGTCTCTCTCTTCCTTTGTCTCATTGTGTTTGAAGCTATGCATAGTGCCCTTGATCTCCTCAGACTCAGCTTCCCTAAGAAGCATAAGATGTTCCATCTTTTCTCTTATTTTGTCGCTGGCAAACGTCTTTTCTCCATCCATGTATCTGGTGTACTTCTCTACCATAATCCAGTCAATGACTACTAGACGGCAAACGTTGGCAAGCCATTTCATGCCTTCTTCGTTGCGGAGTCCCTTGTATCGAGAGGTGTAATCATTGAGTAACCAGTGTATAAAAGCGGCTGTAAGCACGGTCACATATCCAGTAAGCCAAGGTTCAATGGTGTACTCTGTCTTGTCTATGAAGGTGAGGAAGACACCGTGTATCTGGCTTCCTGTGATCGGCTTGGCTACAGGCAGTTCAATAGTCCCGTCTTTTTTCTTCTTTGGCTTAGCACTGGGATCAAGAACCATCATTTCATACGGGACCTTATTCTTGAGAAAAATGTGTTTGGGGTTGATGGCCCGAATGAGCTTCATAGCCTCTTTCTCTTCATGTCTCTCATCAATAAACGCTTGTAGGGCACTTCTTCCCCCAAATGGTTGCATTGCTTGCATGTCTAAATCCTCCTAATGCTAATTGCCGCTATCTTCTGGTAGCAAGTCGTCTAGTGTTCGTACATCACCTATGCGTACTGCAAACAGGACAAATACGGTGACGATCATGAGCTGATAAATTGCAGCTATACATAGGATATACTCTGATAACCAATCGAACACGTTCATTCGTTCACTCTCTTCCTAAGACGGTATGTCTTCTTGTGTGCAGGTATGCGGCGTGAGTGTGCTTGGCTCTGGGAGCCTCACCAGGATTTGACCGAGCGTGAGGTATTCGATGGTGTTCTCGCGCTTGTAGGGAAGGACGCCTTCAGCAGATTTGAGATCGTTCATCCGGTCTTGTATGACCTTCCTGAGTATGATCAGCTCTTTGAGACTATGCAGTTCAAGTATGGTGTTAGTTTTCATGTATCCTCCTATGTATCCTTCTGCCTACTATCACGCCTTTCTTGCGGATATTGTTCATGTAGTTTTTGACGGTTCTCACGGTAATATGCATCTCTTCCGCAATCTGGACGTGAGAGAGGCCTT
>CBJMBI010000514.1:0-3323 GCA_966427955.1 uncultured Ktedonobacterales bacterium | reverse complement strand
CTCTGGAGAAAGAGGATAAGTGAGAGGCACACAGGCAGAACCCTGTGATGCAAAAAAGTGGAGAAAAACCAATGAACAATGATGTGTATGGGTCTCGACCTGGACAGGCCCCACCACCTTCGGCCAAGCCAGAGAGACGAGACCTTCTGTCAGTATGGTGGCGCTTCGAACGCATTGGCTGCCGCTGCCTTGCAATCATCGCGACCGTCCTGATTGTCTGGGGTAGCATTGTCAGTGCTGCACTGACACTTCTACCGATGGTGCCAGGAACAGAACGGGCATTGAAAGCACCAATATTATCATCAATGGTACCAGCGATGGTACCAGCGAAAGATAGGCCGACACAGCTTGGGCAGCCAGTTACGAACTTTGTGAAGACTTACGGGCAACCGACCTTTGCTTTTGATGCTTCTTATTATCCTGGTTACTACTTTAGACAGGAGACAATCTATGTAACCAAAGCCTCGAATTGGGACATCACGCCCATTTCTAAGGACGATTCGCTAGTCATGGATGTCTATGACCAGAACACTGATGGCAAGGGATGGGCCAACATAGACGAGGCCGCTCAAACCTGCGAGGCCTATATGCCAAAAGATGCAAAACTTCAAGAAGCGATCGATCAACCTGCTGATCCCAAGCAAGGGATACGTCCTTCCGCAGTGCGTATCTACACAAGCTCATCGCTTGCCTCTCTCTTCCAAGCAAGCGATTTCACTGATCAAGCCATTGGTAAGTCCGTACCACCTGGCACATTTGTCATTGACTACAGTGGCGATAATGCCAATAGCCAGCATATCAAGACGTGTGACTTGACTATAGCGGTTTACAGTTCAAATATGATTAAGCTGTTAGCAGGTCTTGGCATAGCACTCCCAAGGAGCTGACACCGTCAAAACCTGACGCACAACACAAGGTTCCTGATGGTGCCAATAATAACCAGCACATCGCTGACTGTGAAGTGGCAATATGGACGGGTATAGAGGTAGGGTAGAGGCAACAGGAATAACTGAGATTGACGGTTAAGAAAAGAGCCAACACCCAGTGCCTACTGGAGTTATAGAGAGAGGTATACAGATAGAATCCTGTGATGTAAAAAATGGAGGGAAATCAATGAACTATGATGGGTATGAGTCTCAACCTGGACAGTCCTTGCCACCTTCGGCCAAGAAAGAGGGACGGGACCTTCTGTCAGCATGGCAACATCTTGGGCTCCTTGGCAGTTACTACTTTGCAATCATCGCGACCGTTCTGATTGTCTGTAGCAGCACTGTCCATGCAGCTCCACAACCAACACCCACGTTGGCAGCAACAAACGGGCCTACGCAGCTTGGGCAACCAATCACGAACTTTGTGAAAACGTATGGGCAACCGGATTCTGATGGCGAATTTAGACAGAAGACACTCCTTGTATACGGAGCCTCGGGTTGGGACATCACGCCCGTTTCTAAGGACGGTTCGCTCGTCGTGGATATCTATGACTATAACACTGATGGCAAGGGATGGGCCAACATAGGCGAGGCCGCCAAAACCTGTGAGGCCTATATGCCAAAAGATGCAAAATTTCAAAAAACGATCAATTACCCTGCTGATTCCAAGCAAGGGATACCTCCTGCCACAGAGCGTGTCTACACAAGCTCATCGCTTGCCTCTCTCTTCCCAGCAAGCGCTTTCTCTGATAAAGCTGGTAAGTCCGTACCACCTGGCACATTTGTCATTGACTACAGTGGCGATAATGCCAATAACCAGCGTATCCAGGGCTGTGCCGTGACTCTAGCGGTTTACGCTTCAGGTCTGATTGATCTGTTAGCATAGCACTCCCAAGGAGCTGGCACCGTCAAAACCTGACACACAACACAAGGTTCCTGGTGGTGCCTAGCATGATTGAGATCATCCCACAGAGAGGAACTTACCTCTTACAGCCTGCCAGACAAATCCTTTAGAGGCTGTATGCAAAGGCTCATGAGCGGCAGGAGAGGTTCTTCTCTGAACATTCACTAGACTATTGAATTAGTGGAACAAAAGGAAGAGTTTTTTCCTCCTTCTTGTATCTCAAGGCCCATTGAGTATACAATACAGACAGCAAAATACTAGTTAACAAAAGTATATAAGGAACATCATGTCAAAATATCAGTATATTCTTGTTGAACGAGATGAGCGCGTTGGTATCGTGACGCTGAACCGACCAGAACAGTTGAATGCTCTCAATTTTCAGCTTGTACGTGAACTGAGCGACGCACTTGAGACGCTTGACCGCGATGAGACAATTGGCTGTATCGTTATCACGGGTGCAGGCGAGAGAGCCTTCGCCGCTGGGGCCGATATCAAAGAGATGGCAGATAAGTCGCCTGTTGAAATGATGATTGGTGGTTTTGAAGCTTGGGAGCATCTCCGGCGCATCCGTACTCCACTGATTGCTGCTGTCAACGGCTATGCACTCGGCGGCGGCTGCGAACTGGCACTGCACTGCGATATGATTGTGGCTTCAGAAAATGCTCGCTTTGGACAGCCTGAAGTCGCTATCGGCATTATTCCAGGCGCGGGCGGTACACAACGTCTGGCACGTACACTGGGAAAGTATCGTACGATGGAGATGGTGCTCACTGGCGCTCAGGTTAGTGCTCAGGAACTGGCCAATCATGGACTGGTCAATCGTGTGGTACCTAAAGGCGAGCATCTGACTGAGGCCATTAAACTAGCCAAAACAGTTGCTGCACAGGCTCCTATTGCGGTACGTCTGGCTAAAGAAGCTGTTCAGGCCGCTTTTGAAACGTCGCAGGAAGAAGGTCTAGAGATCGAGCGCAAGAATTTCTTCTTGCTGTTCAGTACAGAAGATATGCGCGAAGGTATGCGTGCTTTTGTTGAGAAGCGCAAGGCTCAATTCAAAGGCAAATAGGGCATCTATTGCACTACCTCTCCATGCAGTGCTGAATGGTAGACTTCTTGCAACTTCGGCACAGTCTCAAAATGAGGCAATTCGGAGGGGTTAATCCATCGCATTTCGGTTGCCTCCCAGTCAAGTCGTACAAGCTCAGGGGTCAGCGCTTCGAAGAGGAAGGGATGGATATAGAAGTGCCGCCCCAGTTTGGCATCACTGTTCTCTACTACCGCGCCACGCCTGAGCATACGAACTTGATCGCGCCGCAAACTGGTCTCTTCCTCAAGCTCAGTGTAGGCCTGCTCGTCTGGCGTAACATTTGGTTCAAGGAAGCCACTCACTCCAGCCCAGTGTCCGCGATAGCTTCCCACCTTCTGACTACGCCGTACTAACAGCATACGCGTCTCTTGCTGATCAGTACGTAGAAGGATACATGTTACCACAT
>CBJMBI010000513.1:0-3327 GCA_966427955.1 uncultured Ktedonobacterales bacterium | reverse complement strand
CAGCATGTCAAAGGAGGTCAAGGTGTCGCTACGGTAAAGGGTTGTCCTATTTAGTAACTCCTGATCATTTCATTGGCTCCTCTGCAGTCAGAAAATAGAACAAAAGACCTCTAAGTCCTAAAATTTTAGTTCTCTCAGAGTAACCCCTAAGGTTATCTATATACTCACTTTAAATCTGCATATTGACATGTGTGCGTATAACAGATATATTTTGCAGTAACTCGTGGCGGGTAAATCCCGCTATGAGTAGATTATTGCGTTCTGAGTTTCTTTTCCTAAGAAAGGTATGCTTAACATGTCTTCTAATAGTAAGAAATTACAGCATGCTCAATTGCCAGTTTCAGAAACTGACAAACAGTTGCGGGGGGCCGATTCAGTAGGGAAACGCCTTAAGGGCTGTATCCCTGATAATCCCTCTAGCTTTCTGCTCGCGATCTTCATGATAGTTTATCTTTTGTGTGTTATAACTCGCACAGGAGATATGACTAAGCTGGATGTCCTGCTTTTCTATATGACGGGTCGTGCCGGAAAACCTTTCTGGCCTTATGAAAAGAAAGGAGAAGAGAACAGCTAGAAGTAACTATTCATAGAGTTCTGAGAAGGGGGGCGCTGCGTAAAGTGTCACTAGTCGCAAATTGGGGCAACTGGATGCTAAGATTGCCTTGAGTTCGCTTTCCGTTAGGAAAGTTGGGACCCGAAGTGGCAAGAAACATCATTTAGGGCTTCTACTTTGTAGCTCGTAGCAATTTACGTAGCGATACCCCCGAGAAAGGGTAACACAAGTTACCCTTTCTTTTTGTGATTTGAGGGCACATTTCGTAACTTTGAAAAAGCTCTTCAGTGTTCCAACTTTTTGTTCCAACTGTGGCAGAGTAAAATGATTACACTAGACAAAATGTCCACTTAGATATTCTGTCTAGACAAAAAGAAAAGCACCCATACCTCAGGTGTTCTGGATAAAGGGGTATTAAATACCTTTTTAATGACATGGACAATCTGTCCGGTCGCACTGGCTGAAGTTCACATCATGCCTTCTCCAGAAGTCGAGAGTTGCAGCTTGCTGAGAGGGAGTCAAAAATCTTTCCTTCTCTATGGTCCCATCTTTGCGAACGCGCTTGTTTCTCTCCTCAAAACGTACCCAGTCTTTCACTAACACGCTCCCATCTTCTGGCACATCAGGGCCATGGATAAGACCAGGCCCTAGTCCATACAACATATGCTCGGTGAATGTGGTCCGGTTTACATTGTGTTCTTCAGCGAATTTTGAAGCAAGGATGCATCCCTCTGGTAGTCCACTCTCTTTCCTACGGATATAGCCTCTCTTTGCCTCTACAATCGGAATCTGAGGCTCTTTCTCTGGAGTAGTAGAAGATGATATAGGTATTGCTGGGATAGATGGTTTCTTGTCAATTCTAGGGGCTTGTCTTCCCTCTAGCACAATCCCCTCTACATTCTCAGTAGACAAGTCCAATTTATAAATATCAGAGAAGACAATTAGCAGTTTATTGATAGTACTTTTTCTGGCAGGTTCCCCATCTCTAATTCTGGTCAGTGTACCATGTGCTTTCCCTGTCAATCTGCTCAATTCCGTTAAAGGTATGGGCAATTTATCAAAAAGCTCATAGAGTGTATATTTATCTTTTTGCTTCATATGTTTATCTCCTTTCCTTACTTTCACCACTTCCGATATAGTAACGAAATTATAATCAATTGTCAATAATTTAAGAACATTTAATACGGCTAAATTTACAATTATTCACAATACTTTAAAATAGATCGCAATTTCGCTTGACAAACCGACACCAAATATTGCATACTTTGAACAAGAGATAAATTAATCCAGAAAGGCGGTTCTATCGAGATACGAACACTCGGCGACAAAGCGCTTGAGAAGTTAAACGTTTGCTAGTCGATGTTGCAAGACTCAAGCGTTACACCCGATGGCAAGGGCACCGAATATGAGACAAGGGCAATACGAAAGGCGTACAGTTTCGTTCAAGTCGGCTATTTGTATGGAACAATTCGTAGACAGTTGCTCAACTTTGTACCACGTGAGGAAAAGCCATTGTACTTAGATGAGGTAGAGATAACCTTTACACTCAATATTGTGTATGATGCAGCTCAAATTGATATTATTATGCAAGCTGTTCATGAGGCGCTACGCAAGTGGTCAGCAAAAGTACAGGCTTATGCGGTCAAAGCATACGGGCTTGTAGACTACGAACCTGATATCCCATTGCCTGAAGCTAAAAAAGGACATGTACGGACAAAAAGCTTGAGGCAAGTTTTTTCTAAAGATAAGAAGATTTTAAGTTTAATTGCTCGTTAGCTGGTGCCAGCGGACAAACTTTCACCAGCTAACTCAGTTCACTAAACCCACAGTATGGAGTCCAGCTACCCCATATTGTAGCAGGACTCCCTTTCGCATGCAAAGGAGTCCATCATGGATGATCTAGAAGCTCTTGCTATTGTCATTATTTTGATTGGTCTGGTTGTAATTGTAGGCCTAGGGTTTGGTCCTAGTCCAATCAAAAGTAGTCAATCGTTCGACTATCACCAGTTAGCTCGACAGGATGCTCTGAATGCTGGCATCAATCCAGACTTATTCGAGCGTCAAATTAACCAAGAAAGTGGTTTTAACCCGTTTGCTATTAGTAGAGCAGGCGCTATTGGGATTGCTCAATTCGAGCCAAGCACTGCACAGGGACTAGGGATTGATCCCCATGATCCTATCCAGTCTCTTCAAGGCGCAGCTCGATTAATGGCAAGCTACTATAACACCTATCATAGCTACCCCATGGCATTAGCTGCTTATAACGCTGGTACGGGTGCTCTGAACACTGCCATATCAAACTGTGGACTCAATTGGGAAGCATGTGTACCTGCCGAGACTCAAGGCTACATAGTTGCAATCACGGGAGGTCAATGATATGGCCCTAGAACGCAACGAGAGCGATGTACAACGTTTACTTGCTCAGATAGATCAAGAGTATCAGTCTGCCCTTTTAGGGTTCTCAGGAATTAGCCTAGGCACAAGCAGACACGATTTTATCACGGCTCGTATGGAAGGAATTGGATATTGCCATGAGCAACTGGTCGAACTGGTCGGAGATGAAGAGGAAGCCGCTAGATTAGTTGTAGAACAGATGAATAAATCGGCTAACGTAAGACAGTAAAACCGTAAAACAGTGCCCATATCATCTTGCAAGGTGGTATGGGCTTTTTTTTATGCTCAATCCCTAATAGTCCTCATATGCCATTTACACCTCATAAGGGGGATCACTGTAGGGGTCTGGCAAGGATTGCTTCCCAGGACAGCCATATGAG
>CBJMBI010000512.1:0-3330 GCA_966427955.1 uncultured Ktedonobacterales bacterium | reverse complement strand
TCGCTGGGCAACACCTGTCAGCAGTGGAAGTTCGCCAGCGTTGGCAGTGGCAAATACACCATTACCAATGTCCTTAGCGGCAAAGTCCTTGACGCCATGAACTGCGGATTGGCGGATGGCACTGCCGTAAACCTGTGGTCCTCACTCGGCAATAATTGCCAAAAGTGGGCTGTCATCCCGACTGGCGGCGGTCACTATGAGATCGTCGTCGAAAACAGTGGAATGGTGCTTGATGATGTGAATTGTGGGATAGCCAATGGAACCAGGGCGGACCTGTGGCAGTGGGTCAACAATACTTGTCAGGAATGGAGTATTGAACCCTAGCGTAGCATTGTACATGTTTGGACAGACAACGTCAGTTGGGCTGGAAGATCGCGGGACATGAGTTGCTTACTGTATCGCCTTTTCAAGACTCATTCCCAATCTTTCCGGCCCAAAGTTTCTTTTCTGCCTTTCGGCTTCTGTAGAGGCTCACTTATGCTCACGCTCGTCCTATACAAGATTTTAAGGTAACTTGTCACATCAAGATGTCTGTTTTGTCACTAGAAAAAATCTCTTTCGAAAAGTATTTTTAAAGCATGATATAATAAAGGACTTAGCCACTTAGTACTCCAGTTTCGAAGAGAGGAGAGAAAATCGGATGAATGATAGAAATAGGTTTGATAGGTTTACGGAGCGGGCCAGGAAGGTTATAAGCTTTGCTCAAGAGGAGGCCCAGCGCTTTCAGCATAATTATATTGGTACGGAGCATCTCCTTCTTGGTCTCATCCGTGACGGCGAAAGTGTAGCGGCCAAGGTGTTAGCCAATCTTGGCGTTGAGTTGGACCAAGTTCGCAGCGCCGTCGAATTTATTATTGGCCGTGGAGACCGCATTGTTCTGGGCGAGGCTGGCCTGACTCCGCGTGCCAAGAAGGTGATCGAGCTTGCCGCCGATGAAGCTCGTCGTCTCAATCACCACTATATAGGAACAGAGCATCTTCTCTTGGGATTGCTGCGTGAGGGCGCAGGAATTGCCGCTGGCGTACTTGAAAGCCAGGGAGTCAACTTGGAGAAAGCCCGCACTCAGACTCGTTATGTACTGATGCAAAGTTCCACAGCTAGTGGGCCTCTCACAGCACATGCTCTCCCATCACTCCCACAAGAAGATGCCTCTCCTGTTGTAGAGAAGGAGGCGGTACCTCTCGAAGAGGAAAAGAAGCAGATGAACGACAGAGATAGGTTTGATAAGTTCACGGAGCAGGCCAGGAAGGTTATAAGCCTTGCTCAAGAGGAGGCCCAGCGTTTCCAGCATAATTATATTGGTACGGAGCATCTCCTTCTTGGTCTCATCCGTGACGGCGAAAGTGTAGCGGCCAAGGTGTTAGCCAATCTTGGCGTTGAGTTGGACCAAGTTCGCAGCGCCGTCGAATTTATTATTGGCCGTGGAGACCGCATTGTTCTGGGCGAGGCTGGCCTGACTCCGCGTGCCAAGAAGGTGATCGAGCTTGCCGCCGATGAAGCTCGTCGTCTCAATCACCACTATATAGGAACAGAGCATCTTCTCTTGGGATTGCTGCGTGAGGGCGCAGGAATTGCCGCTGGCGTACTTGAAAGCCAGGGAGTCAACTTGGAGAAAGCCCGCACTCAGACTCGTTATGTACTGATGCAAAGTTCCACAGCTAGTGGGCCTCTCACAGCACATGCTCTCCCATCACTCCCACAAGAAGATGCCTCTCCTGTTGTAGAGAAGGAGGCGGTACCTCTCGAAGAGGAAAAGAAGCAGATGAACGACAGAGATAGGTTTGATAAGTTCACGGAGCAGGCCAGGAAGGTTATAAGCCTTGCTCAAGAGGAGGCCCAGCGTTTCCAGCATAATTATATTGGTACGGAGCATCTCCTTCTCGGCCTGATACGTGAAGGCGAAGGTGTAGCGGCCAAGGTATTAGCCGATTTCGGCGTTGAATTGGACAAAGTTCGCAGAGCCGTCGAATTTATTATTGGCCATGGAGACCGTATTGTCCTGGGTGAGATTGGTCTGACTCCGCGTTCCAAGAAGGTGATCGAGCTTGCCGCCGATGAAGCTCGTCGTCTCAATCACCTCCATATAGGAACAGAACATCTCCTCTTGGGGTTAGTACGTGAGGGCGAAGGAATTGCCATTGGCATACTTGAAAGTCAAGGAGTCAACTTGGATAAAGTCCGTATGCAGACGATTCAGGTCTTGGCCCAGTGTTCCGCGGCTACAGCACATGTCCTTCTGCCGATACCACCAGAGGCAGCCACCCTCGTTGCAGA
This sequence comes from uncultured Ktedonobacterales bacterium, assembly GCA_966427955.1. GTDB lineage: Bacteria > Chloroflexota > Ktedonobacteria > Ktedonobacterales > Ktedonobacteraceae > DASYAN01. The sequence goes on along the minus strand of CBJMBI010000512.1, from coordinate 1,056 downwards.
GGGCGACTCAGTGCTCCAGTGCAACACCTGTCAAGCTCGCTGTCCCAGCTACTTCACGTATTGTTTTCATTGTGGTTCCAAGTTAAAATCACAAAAGCTAGAGTGAGATCTCGCCTATTTAGGCTCCTAAAATGAAGTCTTGCAGCAATTGTTCAGCCTCTGCCTTGTGATACTTGCAAAAGTAGATGCTGATCAAAGATCCTCGTGCAACTGGAGTGATTGATTGAGAGAGAGACTAGCTCCTTGGCGTTTCTCATGGACCTGATCCCGTGCTTTACTTTTTTCCATTCCCCCTTTTGTTAGTGACCAGATAGCGAGCAGCACACTCCTGCCTTTTCCTTGTGAACAATGGATCAAAACAGGCTCTCCTTTATCCAGACGCTCATTGACCCATTTCGCTCCTGTATCCATTTCATTAACATCCGTCGTTTTGTGTTCAACTACGGGTAGGTGATACACCCTAATACCGTGGTCTTTCAGAGCTTGGTGGTACGCATCAATATCTTGCTTCACTTGATACGCATGAATATCTTGAGCATTGCGCATATCCACGACATGTTTTATTCCTGCAAATCGTAATGCTTTGATCTTTTCATTTAGAAGCCTCGCGCCAACTGCAAGAGGCTTTTCGTCATCCACCCAGCGCAGGTCTATACAGTCTCGCAAGGCTCCTTTTCGATAATTTTGCTGGTATGACTTTAATTCATCCTGATGTCTATTCAATTTCCAGTACATCTTTGATAGTTCTTCATCAGTTTTTCCTTCCTTGCTCTTAAGAGACTCGCGCAGTTCCTGAAGACTTTTCTTGAAGTTACCAAATTCATCACGGAACTGTTTGATTTCTGCAGGCACAGATGTACGGTGAAGTCCTTCCATTACTTATATGATTAAGATATTCTAACTCTTCAAGCCTGCTATTTGCTTCCTCAAATGCTTTATTGATCTCATCACGAGATTTCACCTCCAACCTATTAGTACTAGACGAGGACGGAGTTTCTAAGCTCAGTGCTATTTCATTCTTTTTTTCTTCTTCAACTTTTGTGCTTGTATCTTGCC
>CBJMBI010000511.1:0-3341 GCA_966427955.1 uncultured Ktedonobacterales bacterium | reverse complement strand
GGATAACATTGCTGGTTGTTGATCGTTATCATCCGCGTCTGCGCCGTGAATTGCAGTCTGCGGTCGATGCTGGTCGTATAGAAAAGTGTAGTGAACTGGCCTTGCTGGAGCCAGACCAATTGCGGCCGTTAGCGCAATTGAGCTTGCTCTTACTGGTCATAGGGATGTGTTTTTGTGTGGCTCTTGACCTCGTCTCCTATTTTTGGCAGGCGCATATATCCTTCAAAGGAGTAACATGGCAAGAAGTAGCTGTATGGCTTGGCATCAATATTATTGGGTATTTTATTATCTTGCCTGTTCACGAAGCAATCCATGGCTTGACAATCCTTTTCTGGGGTGGCAGACCACACTTTGGGGCAAAGTTACCCCTAGCGCTCTTCTGTGGAGCGAGGCAGCAGATATTCCGGCGTGACCAGTATATTGTCGTTGCACTGGCACCTCTTGTTGTGCTCTCTATAGCTGGGATGATCTTGATGCTACTGGCGCCTGGTCTTGCCTCATATGCCATTTTTGCTATTGCCGGCAATATTTCTGGATCTGCTGGTGATCTCGTCGTTGCCCGGCAATTGTGTCGTCTTCCGCGTAATGTGCTAGTAGAAGACACGGAAACTGGATATTGTGCATGGAGAGTCACAGGTTAAAAAACTACAGAATTTGCCTCCGAAAAAAAATGATAGGTGATGAAAAAAATATGCCTGAGTTGCCTGAAGTTGAATATACAGCACGCCAACTGAGATCGGCTGTGGTTGGATCGACTATTCGTGAAGTGCAGGTTTTCTGGGAACGTACCATTGCTCATCCCCAACTGTCTGAATTTCTTACCGAGATTGCTGGGCGGCGCATTGAAGGTGTGCGACGTCGTGGCAAGTTTCTGCTATTAGATCTGAGTGGCGATCTCTTTCTCTCAATCCATCGTCGCATGACCGGTAACTTTTTGCTTCTTCCGGCTGATTGGGAGATTGATACCAGGTTGCGCGAGAGTGATCCTCTAGCCTGGAAGACCAGAGGACCCGAATTTCATCCTCCTGCGGCCACTGCTGTTTCATATAGTCGAGAAACCAACTATTGTCGTGTCTGTTTTGAGCTAGCTGATGGGCGCTATCTGCTCTTCACCGATCCACGTAAATTTGGACGCATCGAACTGTGGCCGCGTGTCCAGGAAGAAGCAGTCTTTGCAAATCTTGGACCTGAACCGCTAAGTGATGCCTTCACTGTCGAGCGCTTTGCCCAAGCCTTAGTAGGGCGCAGAACAGGCCTCAAACAGGCTCTCTTGGACCAGGAAGTTGTTGCTGGAATTGGCAATATCTACGCTGACGAAGCTCTCTACTATGCCTGTCTTCATCCAGCACGTCGGGCTGACAGTTTGACCCCGAGCGAAATTCGCACCCTCCATGAAGGAATTGTCACCGTACTCACCCTGGGTATTGAGCATGGGGGGACATCCTTTAACGATTATCGGGACCTGTGGGGTCAGGCGGGCCAGAACTATAATCATGTGCGTGTTTACCGCCAAGAAGGAAAGCCTTGCGGGCGCTGCCACACACTGATCGAGCGTATTGTCATCGCTCAGCGCAGTACGCATTTCTGTCCGCACTGTCAGCGTGCTCTTGCTTCTGCTATTACCTCATAGCAGATTTTACGCGACTATTGTGGGGTAAAGAAGGCAGAACACTGCACTGGAGGACCCGACGTAGCAAATTTTACATCTACTGTGGCTGGAACCAGTCGTGGTTGTCGACCCTGAAGCGGAAGAGTAAAACTGACATAGCCATTGGCATCACTTACTGGTTGTTGGTCCAGGGGAATATTGGCAGACTGAAAATGGGCAACAGCACTAGCAGAGACACCGGGTATTCCTGTAACGTCCTTAGTTAGTTTTGCATAGATAGTGATGGTCGTGTTTGCAGCAGGCGCATTATTAGAGGCCCATGCCCCACAGCGGTAGACCGGAACGGTGGGGACTGGGCTTAATTGCGTTTGGAAACTCGGATTAATAGTAACCGTTGGCAATGATTCAAGTCGATGTGCATCTGATTTGCAAGCTGCTAGCAGGCAGAGTAGTAAGAGCAGTTTTATCTTCATGGCTTTGCCCCAGCGTTTCAAAAAAACTATCCTTCCGACAAATGAGCAATCCATGCAGCCTATTGCATACAATCTCCACTGGACCTTGTTTGCTGGATGCATCCATTCCATGGCGACACCCCCTAAATACAGCATAACTCGGAGTTAACAACTTACAGTTCCTGCCAAATGTGAGGTTCAGACGAACCCGATCCAGTCACTTGACAAATACAGTTAAGATAGATGCATCAGCTTGAAGTTATTTTTATTGGATAGATCGAAGTTATTCTATGTGGTATGAACTAAGGTTCACTCCCTATTTTCCACAAACGAAGGCTTGTATAGCAAGCAGGAAAGGAGGCACATTGGAGACATTTAATCTGTTCTTGATGGATCTAGACAGCGAAATACAAGAGGAGGATTCACGTGACTAACAATGAAGGTAATATACAATCTGAACGGATTGGTAGTGGCAATCAACAACTCGTCATTATTACGCAGCTCTTGCAAATATCAGTAAATATGCGCCATATAGACGAAATGTTTCTCTGGTTGGCACATATCATAGGGCAGCGTTTGAATGTAGATGTTATGCAAATTTGGACATATCAGGCAAATGCCTATGGTCAGTACTCGGCTGAATTACGAGCGGCGGCCAGTCAAAATGCTTTATTTCCTTTACATGTGGTAAACAACGCACAAGTTAGCGAGATAGTAAAGGATCTGCTTGCAGACCGGTTTGGCGCTAACCCTCAACCTGTGGCAAACCTCTTTTCATCACGTCAAGCCGAGCTGCTTGTACGCTATAACCTGCATTATTGGGCATCTTTCTTTTTAGGTAGTAATGACTTACTTCCCCTTCCAATGAGTAGTGAACCCTCTCAAGGGGCCATACCTACCCCACTCGCAATGGTTGTCTCTCTATTTACCCAACAAATGCCTCATCCAAATCTTTTGCCAACCATTAAGCGTATTTTGGAACAAGCTCTCTCTATTGCCAAGAATCGTGGGTTGTTGTCGAGAGGAGCGAATCTATCCTTAGGCGGCCTAGCTGATAATCGCATACAAACTAAGCAATTTACATTCAACGAGCTTATTCCACAATGGACACAGGATGTACAAGCAATGCAGGCAGACAATCCCTTTGCTGATGCTGTTGTTATTTCTGATAAGCGAGCACGCAAGCTCTACTTTACTATTGATGGGAAGAAAAGCATCGCTGAACTGGCAGAAAGCAATCACATGGATCACCAAGAATTTAGATCAGCTGTGCAATATTT
>CBJMBI010000510.1:0-3345 GCA_966427955.1 uncultured Ktedonobacterales bacterium | reverse complement strand
TTCAACTAGCTCGATAAAGCGCTGCTCTAGCTCATAGGTGCGAGGTCCCGGCTTCCCACCACTAATCGTCCAGTTGTCAACCTGGACAATTGGCATAATCTCTCGAGACGAAGAGGTCAGAAACGCCTCATCTGCTATGGACAATTCTTCCAACGGGATGGGGCGCTCCTCGATAGCAAAACGGTTACGAGCCAATCCCAGCACTACATTGCGTGTAACGCCAATCAAAACTTCCGTACGAGGCGTTATCAGGGTATCACCACGAAAGACAAAAAAGTTGCTACGTGTTGCCTCCAGCACATGACCTTGCTCATTGACAAAGAGTGCATCGCTTGCGCCATAACGCGCAGCTTCCTTGAGTGCTCGGATGGCTGCTACATAATTAGCAGTCTTTGCTTCGGGCACGGGACGTCGCAAACGCGTCGTAATCAGCTTCGTTCCCTTGGCAAAACGCTCCATATCACGTTCATCGAGAGCAGTAATCAATACAGCAAGAACAGCTTTCCCAGTCGGCATCATCCCATCCTCAGTCACTCCTCCAGTGACAAAAAGACGAAGCATGGCATGCTTATAAGGATTACGCTCAATCGTTTTATAAATAATGTGTGCAATGAAATCTCGCGTATAGGGAATATCTAGTTCAATTAAACTGGCAGAGTGATACAGGCGCTCTAGATGTTCATCTAAGTGAAAAGGGCGACGATTATATGTCCGCAACGCTTCAAAAACGCCATAGGAACGCAACACAGCCAAATCATTGATGGGAAGAGTCGCCTCGTTGGGATGCACCCAGAGTCCATCTACATACCACCAGGCAGTATTATCCATGTTAGAGAACCTCTCTCTCTTGAAGCCACGAGACAAAACTATCGGGCACTCTCATTGTTGAGAGGCGAGACTGGCGCACCAGACTCCAATCATCGAACAGATGGCTCTCTTTGATTTCACGCAGTGTAACAGGCCGGGCCAATCGCCGAACAAAGGCAACATCCACCATCCAACTTTTGCTATCGTTAGGATCTGGACGCGGCTCAGAGATCACACGTGCCAGACCAACTAACGCCGCCTGACCCATACTGTGATAGATCAACAGATCATCTCCAGGCCGCATAGCCTGGATTGCGTGCACGGCCTGAGCATTGCGTACTCCATCCCAAGGAGTTTCTCCGTCTCGCTCTAATTGCTCAATCGAATAGGTTTCGGGATCGGTCTTTGCTAAAAAATACGCCATAAGTTACCCACCTCGTTGATTTGCATTTTTGCTCTATTGTACCCTTAAAGAAGGTGGCAAACAATCAAAAATGAGACAAAGTGGTGGTCTGATTCATTCAACCTAGTCAACCATGGGTCCGTATAGAGTGTGTGACCATTATCAAGTGGATACATTTCTCTTAGCGTATCTGGCTAATCTGTCCTGTCACAGTGGCCAAAGATGAGAAGAGAAGCCAACAGGTGCAGTTCGTTTAAATTCCTAGTTATGTCTCTACTAGCATGAATAGCTTATTATACAGCAAGGTAAGGAGATGAGAAGTCATGACACAAGCAGATCCAAACACTTCGAATATGGAAGCAAAGCAGAATTACGGCATTGAGGAATTACAAGTCGTAGGCGAACAACTGGTTGGCAAGGTGAAGGAACTCGTGCGTGAAGGAAATGTTCGCCGCATTATTATCAAACAAGAAGGCAATACTATCCTAGAAATACCACTAGTCGTTGGAGTAGCAGGTGTTCTTATCGCCCCTGTATGGGCAGCCATCGGAGTCTTAGGCGCACTACTTGCCAAGTGTTCCATCGAAGTAATACGGGCCGATAGCCCCGCAGAAACAGCCCGAGAAAAGGTTGCAATCATCGAGGAGGATCTCAAATCGATATAAGGAAATGAGTTTGGCATTCCATAGTGGTGGGGAGAAAGGATTTCTCTATCCACCACTTTTAAACGCTGATTCCTAAATTAATCTTACCAGATTTATTACATGACCATTCACTATTGGGATACCCTTGTGAGCACGAGGTAAAGCCTTAAGCTCAGCAACCTTGGTAACCGCCACCTGTTCACCCTTCTCGCCATTTTCACCCGACCAAGCTACTAGCAAAGTCTCATCCTCACAAACAAGCATTGTCAATAAGATAGAGTCCTTTTCCTGCAAATTGCTGGAGACGACGCCAGCCGTAGCACGTCCCTTCTGGGGATACTCACTAATATGAACTTTCTTACCCAGACCACGCTCCGTCACAACCAGCAAACTGATTGGTTGCGCAGCTTCACCTCGTTCACCATCCAGATAGCAGGCACTGACCACAGTTGCGTCCTTACCTAGAGCCATCGCAGTCACGCCTTGACCAACACGACCTTGAGCACGCAACTGTTCATCGCTAAAGCGCAGTGTCTGAGCATTACCTGCAGTCACAAAGTACTCTCCGCGACCATGGCTCAGTAATGCTGTGACGACCCTATCACCATCGGCAAGTTTCATATCCAGCGCACCATCGATATCAATGGTCTTATATTCGCTCAGCGGGGATTTCTTAACCTTACCGTAGGCGCTAAAGGTGACAAGATAGCGCTTCTCATCATAGGCATCAACGGGCAAAATGGCCACCACTTCCTCACCGGGGTTTAGCTCTAGCAGATTACGTATTGGTTCCCCCCTCGTCGAACGCTTGCCTTCAGGAATACGATGGACAGCGATCTGGCAGATACGACCAGTGGAACAGACGCATAACAGGTAATCCTGTGAAGTCGTAGCAATGAGCTGGCGCAGTTGCTCATCGCCACGCACGGGTGAATAATCGCTATTCCCATTCTTCCCTTTGGGCTTGAAAGTCTCCGGAGGCAAGGTCTTGAGCGTTGCATTACGTGTGAAGGCTACAACCAACGGTTCGCGCTCATGCAAGCTAGCTACCTCTTCGATTGGTGCATGGAGCTGCCCCTCAGCATCAATAGTAGTGCGTCGCTCATCGCCAAATTGTTTGATCAACTGTTGCATCTCTTTTTTCAACAATGAGATGAGTTCCTTCCGATCAGACAAGAGACGCTCTAATTCACGAATACGCGCTTGGAGTTCTTCTTTTTCCTTGGCATATTTTCCCACATCGAGGCGTGTGACTTGGGCCAGCGTCATAGAAGCAATCACGTCGGATTGAATAGACGTCAGATTATAGCGGATCTCAATATCTTGACGAGCTGCAGTGCGATCCTCTGCCTGCTGAAAAATCTTCACAATCTGCTCGGCATGAGTAGCACCAATTATCAAGCCCTCGACAACATGCAAACGTTCACGTGCCTTGCGCAGATCAAAAGCTGAGCGGCGTGTCAAGACATCAATTTGGTGATCATTCCAATA
>CBJMBI010000509.1:0-3349 GCA_966427955.1 uncultured Ktedonobacterales bacterium | reverse complement strand
ACCATCTCAGGAGTAACAACCTTGTTCATCGGCGTCCCCCTCTATTCCTGCCATTGGAGGAGGATTTATCTTCCCCTGACTCGATTTCAAAAGCTTCTGTAAACTGCTGACGTTCAGAGTACCAATCTAGATTGACCACGCAATTATCACCAGCCGGTCCCTGACGGTTTTTATCGATACGGAGGACTTTAGCTTGCAACCAAGGGACTTGCACCGTTCGCTGGTCATCATCCACTATAGCCATAACCGTATCTGCTGTGTATTCAATGTCCCCTGACTCTTTTCCACTGGCTAATGCATTTCGACTGCCATTCGTCTTGTATGCTTCTCTCTGCTGAGCTGCTAGGGCTATCACACAACAGTCTAGACCAGTTGCTAGGGCTCTTAGCTCTTCTGAGAGAGCAGTAACAGCCAGACGTAAGTCTTGTCTACCTTCACGATAGGACGAGAGGCTACGCGCTAGACGCTGGAGATAGTCAATCACCAGGATACCGCTACCACCATCTTTGAATGCTTCAAAATGCGATTGTGCGCACGCTCTGACAGTCGAGAGAGTTGTACCCATAGTTGCATCCAAGTAGCGTAGCCGCGTTGCTGCTTGGCTTTCCTGATAGGCTTTCAGTGCTAGCGCTATTCTCTCATTCTGGTCTTCATAGCCCTTCAAAACGGCTGTATAGTTCGTCTGGGATTGCCTAGCCAGTGTCTTAGAGAGCAAAACAAACGGGATATCTTCAGAGGTGACATAGCAGACCGGACGTCCACTATCAGCAGCATGTACCGCTATCTGGTTTACCAGTGTCGTCTTGCCACCACCAGGCGCACCCAAAACTACCATCAAACGCTGTGGTTCGAGTCCCCCACCTAGGATATTGTCTAGTCCTGCTAGACTCGTCCCTACGGTCGTCTTGCGCTTAGCAACATGTCCCCAATAGTCGATAGCACCGGACGCAATGTCTGGAGATGTTTTTGTTTCAGCTTCAGCAGGACTCTCAGCTAGCATTGCTTCAGTCTTGCTCAGGACTTCAAATGCTTCAATTTGCTGGCCACCATCATGCTGTCTAAGAGCTTTAGCAAGATAGTTCTGTACTCTCTCGATTTTGTCCCACTCAGGAGAGATTTGGTTCTCAGTGGTATTATCTTCTTGCAGGATAGATTGGTCACTCATAAAATTCAACCTTTCATTCTGTAACTGGCTGTGAGGACACACAGCCTTTTTTTTATTCCCTCAGCAGAGGTTATCCGTAGCTTAGCATGAGGTATGGCGCGTCAGCTAGCCATGCCATCATGCGTTAAAGTCTTTAGACTTTTTAAGAAAATTGCATCCGCCTGTAGAGCGGATTCGCGATATAGTTAGCGACAAGATAAGGTAGCGTTAGCGACAAGATAAGGTAGCGTTAGCGACAAGATAAGGTAGCGTCTTAGTGTACTTTTGACACTATCTAAAACGCATATAAAAAGCAGATATATGTCAATATCTGCTTCTGCTTATGTCTACGTTAAGCGTTTTGTAGGTGCTATGTGAATGGCTATCATAAGGTCTAGCCAGTTTGTTACCCACCCTCTTTTAGAAGTATCTATACTCCCTTGGTAGTACCATTCATGGATGATATTGTCTGCAACGAGTTGGTTCATGGCCTCTTCAAAACGCTTTTTTGTTCGTTTGGGATGCTCCGAGTCCACTGACAAGCTAACTTCCTGCAGAAGCTTTTTGATGTTCCGGTTGAACGTGCCTCCACCTCCTCGAGTCTCCATGTGTCCAAAGAACATAAAATAGCGTGAGAGCCGCTTTTCCCATTGCTGACGGTAGGGGTCATACTGAAGAGACTTTTGAAACAGGTTCGCTACTTGCCGGTTAGGTTCCTCCAGAAACGGACGTAGCCAGTTGCCTGGACGTATTCTCCAAGCTATCTCAAGGTCTGAACTATCCTCACCGTGTAAATCTTTTTGCGTGATACGTTCCTCTATCATGAAAAGACGCCCCTGATGTGTAAATTGACGCTTTTTTCGTTTCTTTTTGCCATCGGACGGGGCGTCTATGGTTTGATCAATGGTGATCCAGATGTTTTCTAGCAGATCTAAGTGATATCCTACCTCAGCTATATCTTCTTGTCTGTGTCCTGCCGTTCGTCTATCTGAAGCATTTTCGCCTTTTGTTATCTTCGCAAGGCCTCTATCACTCAAGTATTGAGAAGCAAAAAACCAAGTAGTCCCGTCTGGCTCTGATGGTCGAATGAATCCAGCAAATACCGCAAGGGCAACATCATTGCTACTATCCGATAGTCGTTGGACATTGTTCCATAAGGATGTCGTTGTCTTGCTGTTAAACACCTCATCCTTTCTGCCCGTTTTGTATTCAACTATACTCGAACCACTAGGCTTTTCATAGTGAAAGTAGGGGGCATGATCTTCTGTTTGTATCCACTTTGTCGCTTTTGATGCAGCATCATGGATACTTGCTATAGCCGCTTGGAATGGTAGACATGATGGGGCTTCTGCCATACCATTAGTGAAAATGTTGCGAGGGGCGGGCACATGTGCAAGTGACTGGTGATATTGGTAGTAGTCCTGTGCAAGCTGCTGTATCATGGCCTGTATCACTCCTGTTTCTTTGAATACGAGTCTTAGCGGGTCACCTTCTGATCCTAGAATTGTTGCATTTTGCTCTGTTTGCTCCTCTAGCATTTGACTAATGCGTTTTTGCAGTTCTTGCGACTTTGGAGGCAGCTCCGAGATATTGTAAGCGGTCTGTTTCTCCCGAGAAATGATCATCCCGATTGTTCCGTGCTCTGCGGGTGGTAAGCTCCTCTGTATCTCGATTAATTTCTCTTCCTTTGGACGCTTTAGGTCGGATGCTAGGAGGACAGGACATTTCTCAGCCATTTGTATATCTTCAGGGTATGCGAAGTGGTCTATTTTGTCATCGTTGTTGGGGTTTTTGATAAGAAAGACCGTTCTGAGCTGAGAATGTAGTATGAAGGTTGATACATTCTGTTCTGCTGTATCACCTGGTAGAGGAATACATCCCGCTAGTCCCGTTTCTTTAAAAGGTCCTGATGTTATATCTACAATCATGGGCAAGAGGGCCGTCCCTTTTGGGAACCATGCCCATATGTTATGATCTTCTATTAGTCGTACTAGCAGTGAGGAAAGTATTTCCCTCGCTTTTTCCTTGGTGTATAATCGGTTTGTTACTATTTTTCGCATGTTATATGCTCCCTGTTCGGTTAAGCTTGGTGGCGGGTTGATGTATTTATTGTGGTGATAGTACATCATCCCGCTTTATCATGCTACTTCTCACCTCCTGGTCTAGGCTGAAGCAATGCCAGTATCTGGTCTAGCTTGCCATCCA
>CBJMBI010000508.1:0-3353 GCA_966427955.1 uncultured Ktedonobacterales bacterium | reverse complement strand
GACGAGCTTGGTTTACCCACGCTGGTAAGCCATGGCCTGTCATCTCAGCACCCGCTAGCGTGTTCAGTGCGGCTGTACTCGCGAGGTATCCCAAATGGAAGTACAGCGATGGGCACATGGCCGTGCTGAAACAGGATGAGATTGGCTATCACGAGAGATGGTGGCTACTCTGCTGTCTGGCCGACAACAAAAGTAAGCTCACGCTCTACAACTCGAAAGAGCAGGCTGAACAGGCGTGTACTGAGCAGGTAGCAGGATAGCATGGTGAAATCTCTAAAATCTCAATACTGTCCTGCTTTCAATTGAGATTTTAGAGATTTTTAGCAAGATTTGTCACCCTTTGTATGTCCGGTTCTAGCCAAAATATATAGAGATGTTTTACCCTCTGTGTTTCCATGTCCGTCCGGTTTTGTCCAATTTCAGAGTGTTGTACTAACAAGTGTTGTACCCTTTGGGTTGTCCAACATTTTGCAAAATGTCTTCTTGTACTAACAAGTGTGGTACCCATTGTGTGGCCTATGGTCGGTCGTGTCCTGGTCAATCCAAGTAAAACCAAGTAAAACCAAGTACCAATATTGGTCTCACAGGCCAAAGAGTCTTATCCTCTGGTCAAAGAGCACACTCTAACCACGCAATTTGATGAGTGCATGTAAACTCGTAAATACCTTTCATATATACAGCTCCTATTGAAATAATGATGGTTGCGTGACGGGTGATGGACGTCGGTGTACGCCGTCTGGTGTGACGACGGGCCCGAACTCGGTAAAGACATTGACAAAGAGGTCTATATTCTGTCCAAAGTAGGCTAGTAGCGTCCCAAACATGTGTCGTGATGGAGGACCGCTAGGACGATTGAAATACACACGATCATTGACAAAGCAGAGGGGATAGTCCCACAAGAGCTGAAACCAGATCTGTTTAGGATCGGCCTTCGTGAGGAGGATAGCTTGGGCCACATTGCCTTTCTTGTGCTCGTCTATAAGTCGGCTTATCCATGCGTGCATTGCGCTCCTACCTTGCCAAGCCGCCCCGTTAGAGACAGGAATAAGACCATAGGGAGGATTAAGCCAAAGAGGACCAGCCCAGGGCTTACTCAGTCCATCATCAGCTTTGGTATAGATCCTTTGGGCACGTACCGTCTGGTTCGCCTCTGGACAGCTAGCAGGATCCATGTAGATCGAACCCATCACCTTACGAGCCGCTTCAATGAGATAGGCGGGTGTATACCACTCGTTGTCTCCAGTAGAAGTCACAGGGGGCTCGTCCATGTCGAACAGCGTGCTCACTCGTTGTCCTCCTGTTGCCATATGCGAACGTAAAGAATAACGGTGCCAAATATATAATTATTTCTAGTGCCACACTCAACTCTGTACCATTTATCGCTTTGAAGCTTAATAGGCTCATCAATACAGATAAGGCCTTTTTCACTGGCAATAGTCAACTTTTGTGATGTGATGCAGCAAGCAAAGACACCACCATAGGTTTTGAAGACAACTACCATCGCCCCGTCGTCTGGTTTCTGAAAATCAAAGTCGATGCGGGTTGTTTCGAGACTAGGTCCGATGGGTCCTAGTGGTGTTGAGACATCTAGGATAGTGCTCATTCGTCATTCTTCCTGAATATCTCATTATCCAACTTTGGCGTCCTGTTGCGCTTTTGCACTGCTCGTGTGCTCAGGATGGCAATAGCAATGATGAGCACAAAGAGCGTGATGAAGGCGGTGAGGAGAGTCATGCTATCGCTCTCTTTCTGGGCTGCTTGAGCTTCCAATTAAACGTGAGCTGTCCGTTGTCTATTTGCTTCTGGATATTCTTGCGTCTTCTGGTCTGACCTGCCTTCTTCCCATGCATAGGCCCGTCGTATCTGAGGTGACAAGGTTTGCAAAGGGCTATGAGTTTAGCCCTCGGGTTTGCGGGGTCATGGTTGACATGAGCGGCTTGGATGACTGCTTTGTCTATCCTGCCCTCTTTGGTGGTATACTCCTCACCTCGTTTGATACCGCAATGCTGGCAGGTATACTTGGCTCGTTTAAGGCAGTAGGGACCTCGTTTGAAGAAGTTAGGGTGATACCAGTTGTTCTTGTACCAGACATATTCCACATGCTTCCCCATGGCTTTATCCCTCTACCACGACTGGCACACTGGCAACAACAGACTCGACAAACTGGTCACCGTATCGGGTGATCTTGATATTGGTGAAAGCCTCATAGAAGTGCTTTAAGGCCTGTTCAATCTGGTCATAGCGTGCCCATTCATCCCCCTCAAATACCTGCACAGCTATGGGAGATGGGATTGATACGACAAACTGAGATAGGGCTTTGTAGAGTGCTTCAGTAGACTTTTTCCAGTTACTCTTAATCTCAGCTTCGTACTGCTCTTGCTTGCGTCGGGCTTCGTTTGCCTCACGCTGTTTTCTCAGGTCTGTAACCAGCTTCTCATTCTCGTTAGATAGGTTTTGGCTATGCTCCTTAAGCTTCTTGACCAGAGCTTCTAGGTTCGCTATTTTGTCGAGTGTTGCTTGGGGAATGACTTCGACTTTCTCAGGGGTTTGGGCTGTTCTCAGCTTCTCTTCTAGGGCTGTAATCTGCTGAGACAGTTCGTCTACCTTGGCTTGTGCTAGCTGTGAGTGGGCTTGAAATATACCAAGTTGAGCTTTAGCATTTTCCGCTTCTATCTTGGCTTGTAGCGCTAACTTTTCCGCTTCTCTTTGTTTTCTAGATGCCTCTTTAATGGCCTCAGTATTTGCGGGGATGTCACCTGCAATGACTTGATCAGCAATTACACTAGGAGTTGAAGGACTTGATATAAGGTATAGTATAGTAGGAGTCAAATCCGCAATTTTTGCGCTTTTGGTAAGTCCTCCAAACTTGGTTGCCACCTGTATAAACTGTTGAGCAGACCGTTCGGACATATCAAATTCAGCTTTAAGCCAGTTTTGGAATTCCCCATGGTCAAGATCTTTTTTTACGTCTAGTAGATCTTGCCCTATGGCTATGATGTCCTCAGCAGTTCGCTTTAATCGGCTCTTGATTGCTTCAGTCTTTACTTGGATACGAACCCGTTTAGCCTCATCTAGTGGCGTATAATCAAAGGTCATTTGTGTCAGATCGTTATTCATGTCTATCTACCTCCTATCCGCTCGGCTAACCATGCCAGTGGCTGTATGGTCCCCTGTGGAAGTGGTGGTAGATCGTCCTCGTATGGGGGAAGGAATGTAGCGTTTACTCTGCTCTGAAACTCATCCATGGTCTTCAAAAAGGTCCCGTCTTCACCATGCTTCTTCTCATGCCCATGGGCTCTTGAAAGTGCCTCATTCTCAGCACGTCGCTCTAGGAGTCTAGCCACACGTTGTTT
>CBJMBI010000507.1:0-3358 GCA_966427955.1 uncultured Ktedonobacterales bacterium | reverse complement strand
TCGGACTTGGAGCCGTCTTAACAAAGCTGATCGCTGGACTTTCAGACCCACTCCTAGTTCTGTTCTTATCTCTCCTCATTGGTGGACTTTTTGTTGGAGTTTTTCTTTTGCAAAGGCGGCAATCCCTCTTATTTCCCTTCTCTAGATCTGCTTGGATCAATCTTCTCCTCCTATCCAGCCTTGGTACGGCATTTCCTCTCATCATCCTGACTTTCGGAATGGCCAAAACCAGTGCCATCACCGGAGGATTTCTGCTGCAACTGCAAGGACCAGTGGGGGTTCTCTTTGCCTGTCTTTTGTTACGAGAAACATTCACTTGGAAGCAAGCAGCCGGAATTGTGCTGCTAATGATAGGAGGTATGATTGTCGTCCTGGGAGAAGCTCAGATAATCTCATGGCAAGCTAACCTCAAGGGAGACCTGCTGATTTTACTCAGTGCGCTTGGCTTTGGATATTCCTTTATTCCAGCCAAACGCCTCTCCCAGCAGATGAACCCACTGCAAATTAGTTCACTGCGTTTACTGCTTGGTGCCTGCTTTGTCATTCCTTTCCTTTTTTTCCAATCATCACCGACCCTACTAGTTTTTTCCTGGTCTACCTTCTGGGTTCTCTTATTCTATGGTCTTGCCAATTTTGGTCTGCCCTATATCGCACTCCAAGAGGGGCTTCGCCGTCTACCAGCATGGGCATCAGCCGCCATCCTACAAACACTTCCCCTCTTTTCAACTGCATTTGCCATTCTTTTACTACATGATACGCTTACATTCATGCAGATCATTGGAGGCATCCTTGCCATTGCCGGAGGAGTGATAGTGGTAAGATGAAACTATGAAGCTGCTACCACTATCACATGGTTCATGACATCTGGCGTAATTTTCGTCGATGAAGAATCATCACCAGGCCCTTGTATCTTCTTTGCCACATCCAGACCCTGAACAACATGTCCAAAAATGGTGTAACTCTTAGGGAATGTGTTTGTATTATCTGCGAGATTGATAAAGAACTGACTGCCAGCAGAGTTTGGAGCAGAAGTCTTCGCCATAGCAATCGTCCCAGCCGTGTAATTGCCTTTGACAGGTTCATCATTAATAGTGTAGCCAGGGCCACCAGATCCATCCCCCTGAGGATCACCACCCTGAATGATCACTCCTGGTAGCACACGGTGGAACTTCAGACCATCATAAAAATGATGCTGAGCCAGGAAAACGAAGTTATTCACCGTATGAGGAGCCTGAGCTGGATCAAGTTCTATAACAATTAAACCATGGTTTGTGTTGATACCAGCACAGTAGACCTTCTGTTGGTCAATAGACATCGCAGGCTCTTTGCTATAGGTGTGAGTAATCTTCTGAATGTCGGAGGCACTTGGAGCCGCTGAAGTATCAGTAATCTGGCTCAGGATGCTTGACTGGACACAGGGCGAGCTAGCAGCTTGCGATGCCTCCGTAGCACTTGGCTTGGCCATTATTGTAGGTGCAGCATTTGCTTGAGCTGATGGTGTAGGCTGTGACTGACTGGCAGTGGAATGCGGTTTTGCAGTGGGCAAGCTAAATGGGCCAACATGATTGACATAAGCAAGAATAATACCAGATGCAACGAGTAATAAAGCAAGCGTTATGGCCCAAGGATAGCGAGCAATACCACGAAGAAAACCATTGGAACGGGGAGAACGCTGACGTTCAGCATCTTTTACCTGTTCTTCTGGTAATTTGGAAGCATGAGCTTTAGCAATTTTGGCTGCTCGTCTCATTTCTGCACGTTTATTTGTTTTCGGCATAAACTATATATTGATGCTCCTTCATTATTTGACGCCCAACAGGAGCGTGTGTATTTCGTTTATGATAACCTCTCTGATCCAACGGGGTCAAGTCCTCAATCACATCGCCACCTAGCCTAAGATTCCCTCCTCGATCAGAGACGGACACCACCAATTTTGACTTTTCTAACCAATTTTTTGGTGGATAACTTGTGGATAACTTGTGGATAACTGTGGATAACTCGGTCATCATGGTGGATAAGTCGTGGAAAAGTCGATAAAATGGTACAGGCTACCGCTTTTTTATGCTCAAAGCAGAAGGCAAGATATCCACATATCCACATCCCTTAGCCTTACCAATCATTTGATTTCGTGTGCAAGATTGGTTACACTGTTGTACACATGAGATTTAGCAGTACCACCCCATGCCTGTTGCACCTAACAGACGAGGGGTGGGGTTTGATTCTGCAGAGCTGCCAGGGGAATAGAAGGCGTGGAAAAACTCTTACCACAAAATATAGAGGCTGAGTGTGGTGTACTCGGCAGTATTATTATTGATCCTGAAGCAATCGTGCAGGTGGCCGATTTTCTACAATCCGAAGATTTCTATCGTGATGCTCATCGTATTATTTATCAAACTATTATACAGCTTTATGAACAACATGAGCCAGCTGACTATATTACTATTTGTGATGAACTAGAACGTACCAACAAATTAGAGGAAGTGGGTGGGGCCAGCTATATTACCTCACTTATCAACCAGGTCCCAACGAGTGGAAATGTTGAATACTATGGACGTATAGTCGAACGTACCGCAATCTTGCGCCGTCTGATCCATGCAGCCGGGCAGATCGCTGCCATCGCATATGAAGAAGGTGATGCTAATGTTGCTCTGGATAAAGCTGAACAGCTTATTTTTGCTATCAGCCAGCGCCACGCTCACGCCGACTTCTCCGTGCTCCGTGACCTGCTCTCCAGCTACATGAGTAAACTGGATCAATTGCATGAGCGACGTGGCACTATCGTTGGTGTTCCTACGGGTTTTACCGACCTCGATCGACTCACTGGCGGATTGCAACGCTCAGACTTAATTATTTTAGCTGCGAGACCTGCAGTGGGCAAGACCTCGCTCTGTTTGAGCATTGCACACAATTCCGCTATCAAACATGGTCAATCTATTGCTATATTTAGCCTGGAAATGAGCAAAGAACAACTCGTGCAGCGCCTGCTTTCTATGGACGCCGGCATCGACCAGCAACGTCTGCGCACCGGTTGGATTGAAGATGACGAGTGGGACCGCATTATCTACGCGATGGGAACACTCTCTGAGGCTAATATCTGGATTGATGATACTCCCGGTATCTCGACGATGGAGATGCGCAGTAAAGCACGCCGCTTACAGGCAGAACACAGCATTGACCTGATTATCGTTGACTACCTACAGCTCATGCAATCATCAGTTGGTGGGAAGCGTAACGAAAACCGTGTGCAGGAAATTTCGGAGATCAGCCGCAATCTGAAGGGGCTAGCCCGTGAGCTAGATGTGCCAGTTATGGCGCTGGCACAGTTGTCACGTCAAGTTGAATCGCGCCAGTCGAAAGT
>CBJMBI010000506.1:0-3361 GCA_966427955.1 uncultured Ktedonobacterales bacterium | reverse complement strand
GCTGATCCATCTGGGTCCTATCCATAAGCTGAGCAACACTTCTTTTTCCATTGACGAGAGCATAAAGCTGACGCGCCTGCTTATCAGAAATAATCACTGCACTAGCAAGAGGATTGTTTACCTGTATCGTCTCTATACTTTGCGCTCGACGCGGAATAAGGTCAGCGAGGTCATAGTACTGAGGTTGTGCTTGATCCTTCAGAGAACCGGCAGAGAATGATACGGGCGAAGTAGCCACATCCAATAGTAACCCACGGTTCTTTGCAATGGATAGGGCATACTCTAAAATACGAGTAACAGTCGCTAGCAGATTGACATTTGCTGGCTGATGCGTAAAGAGCGAAGCGATCATAGCCAGGGGTGTAGGTATTGCCCCTGAAGGGATATCATTATTTGTCGGAGGAAGTAATGTATTATTACTTAAAAAGGTGCTTTCCCAGTAATGGAGATTATACCGAGTAAGCATATCTGCCTGAGGTAAGAGAAAAACATTTCCTACAGGTTGAGACCTGATCCCATGCCGCTCATGGAGTAGACCTTTCACTACCTCAACAACTTGTGCATTGTTGACAACATGCGGAGGTAGCAAAGGATTTTGGCTAGCCATCACCCGCAATTCTACCGAAGACTGCCCAGAGGCATAGGCCTGATTTGCCCATAACTGCAGAACTGGTATATTCAAGCGTTGTCCAATACTATGTGACAACCACAGAAACAACTCATCGATATGTTGCATATTCGTGACAATCTGCAAAAGTTGCGTGATAATCACTAGTTGCGGATTTCCACCGCCTGGGCGATGAGAAAGTGGAGAGAAACCTTCATTGCTGTCCATATGGACCTCCTCGTCTCTTACCCGTGCCTACATCGACGGACAGGGTTCTATCTTTGCACTCTTCATATAAGACCTCTCTTAGATCTGTACATAGAGATCTTTCGATCTAGTATCTGTACACAAAGCCTTATAAGAGCCGACAGATCCTCTCAAACACTCTTCGTTTATGCAGAGATCTCCGGTGAAAGGTCTATTGCAAAAGCATATTTGGATATAGGAGATCACTTCTCTCTACTTTAGAGTAGCAAGTCCACAAAATGGTCATGGAAGCGCATGAAATAATACCCGTTGGAGAAAACAACAAAGAGAAGTCACTTGATGGATCAAATAGGATCAAAACAGCTTCACAAGACTGCGGCACATATAGCCGAGTTAAATTATAGTCGTTATGTCAAGTCCCTGAAAACTTCTTTCAGCTCCATTTCTCTTCTAACGACCCAGAAAACCAAATCAGAAAAATCGTTTTTTAAGTGCCTGATTATCTAAAACAGTCAACTTAAGCGTGACTAAAGACGAGGTCTATTATACGCTTGCGCAAGAGGAATACTAGTACGAGAGATGCCTGGGGCAATTCTAGAACTATCCTATTGACAACGGTCTAGTTTGTTTGGTAAAATTTGCATCGTGATACGATATTTGAAGTTTAGGCTAGGCCACCTAAAAGGTAGGAAAGAAGCATTTCAAGGACTGCATGCCAATATCAATGTGAAAAAACTTGCCTCCTGGTGGTCGAGGTCTTAGTAAACTAAAATGCAAATTTGGCGCAGATAGTGAGAACACATTGGACAAGGATAACAATCTAGATCTTAGTGACTACCAAGCTCTAGCTGAGTTCCGCTACCAACTACGTTGCTTTCTTGCATTTAGCGAGCAAGTTACTCGTGCTATGCATCTTGAGCCACAACAACACCAACTTTTACTAGCATTGAAGGGCCTATCTGGACAGGGAAAAGTAACAATTGGCGATTTGGCAGAGCGCCTCAAAATCCAGCATCATAGCACGGTCGAGCTTATTAACCGTATGCATGAACGCAACCTAGTCCAGCGTGACCGTGATAGGCAGGACCAAAGACGCGTTCTGGTTACATTAACTCCGTATGGAGAGGAAGTATTGCAGAAGCTTTCTGTACTTCATCGTACCGAACTTCGCTCAACCGGGCCAGTGCTTGTGCAGATTCTACAGACCATTATCGGTGGTTCCACTCATGATGAAAGAGGGAACTAAATTGTTTGCGATTACTTTGTCTCTTCTACTTCGTAGCCTTTTTCGGTAAAAATTGTCATGATCTATTGACAGATCAACCGTCTCTATTTTACATTGAGCTGACATATCTCTTTGAACTTTAGGCTGGATTCAGTTGTGTGCAGTACCTCATTAGGAGTCACCAGTTGCTGGTCTAGCCAGAAAGAGCACTGAGAGTTACTAGGAGATGATCATTCCTACAAGTAGTCTCTCGCCATCTACACAAAACAAACCTGCGCCACTGTCATCTGGTGGAGTTTGCATGAAAGGCAACAGTTTCATGGCATATCTCCAAACTTCTTCTGGTTTTATCCGTTGGGCTAGTCATCAGTACATATTTCACAACGGCGTTCCTTCAATGCGGTACAACCTGAAAAACGTCAAATAAACTGATATCTATTTCTCCTGTTGTAAGAGCCTTGCAGAACTCATCTAAAGGAGGTAATGGCAATGAAGACTCCTCAAAAGGGACGATGGACAGTCCCTCTCTTCAAGAGAACAGCAAGGACGTTTTTTCTAGGGAACTCAATCCTAGCAACCCTATTGGTTTTGGTATTGCTACTAGTAAGTTGTGGAGCAGCTGACAGTGCATCTGGTAGCAATGGATCATCGTCTGGAAACCAAAGCACAAGTTTTACTGGGCAGCGTGTTCATATTGTCGGTTCATCAGCACTACAGCCATTGGCTGCAAAGGCGGCAGATCTCTTCCACCAACAACACCCAGAAGTAAAAATTGATGTCCAAGGGGGAGGGAGTGGAGTAGGATTAAGTGCCGTTATCAACCATCAGGCCGAGATTGGAGACTCGGATATTTATGCCGATCCTACACAATATCCTGATCCAAATTTAACTGATCATATTGTCTGTATTACCCCCATGACTATGATTGTTAACCCAGAGGTCAATATTACCTCGCTCAACACCCAGCAGATTATTAATATCTACACCGGAGTAATCACAAACTGGAGAGATGTTGGTGGCCCCAACTTACCCATTGTTCCCCTAGTCAAGCCAACTACTTCTGGTACTCGTGCTTTATTCGATAAATATGTTCTGGGGACAACCGCAGAAGTAGGACAACCAGTAACCGATGCATCAACGGTCGTTGTTGATACAGTTGCACACACGCCGGGAGCGATTAGCTACACTTCAGCTGCCACAGCTAATTCAACCGTGGAACCTATTGCTCTTGACGGCGCTCATGCAACAACGCAAGACATTCAAAGCGGAAAGTATAGGTTTTGGGGTTTTGAGCATATGTATACCCTACAAAATGGTATTGA
>CBJMBI010000505.1:0-3373 GCA_966427955.1 uncultured Ktedonobacterales bacterium | reverse complement strand
TCTATAATGTGGATGCATGTAGGAGCACATTGCTACTCCTGGCCGGAAACATATCACTCCGTAAAAAGATATATGGCAGTTGACGAGCTGCCAGAACAAAACGTCCAAATGTCGCCTCTCTCGACAAGTAGCTCTTGAAGTCCAGCGCTTCGAGTGAAAGTGAGAGAGGTTTTTGTTGCCAATCCCATCCTCACCAAATCATCACCAGATACCCTTGCTCACTCCAGACGATACAGAATACCTACCCCACATCATAGCCTTAGATTTGCATTGTGGTGAGATTTCTCTCAAAATCTACTAAAATCTCAATTTTTTTGCGTCTAATCTGTAGATTTTTATAGATTTTATGCTATACTTCAACCATAGTTTTTCTCCTTGGCTATAAAGGCCAGTACGCGGGTGGATGCTGGCCTTAATTTGTGAACGAGCGAATGAATGAGTGACTCTCGCAAAAAAACGAAAAACCAAGAGGTAAAAAGCAGGGACGTTAATGCAGCTGTTAGAGCGTCTGCTGCTGTGAAGCTTCGTACAAGCGGTTTAGGGTATGAACAGATTGCAGCTCAGTGTGGTTATGCTAGTGCAGGTGCCGCTTATAACGCTATTCAACGTGAACTCAAGAGAAACCTTGTTGCTGATATAGAAGACCTAAGACGTGAAGAAATAGCAATATTAAGCAAAATGCATGCTGAGATTTGGGAATTGGCAATGGACAAAAATAACAAAGGGCGGTTATTTGCATTTGATCGATTAATCACTATACGAGAGCGTTTCTCTAAGCTTATGGGTCTTGATAAGAAATCTGAAGAAGAGCTGCTCAGTCAAAATTATGAGAAGAAGATTGTCATAGTATCTCCAGATGGGGGCCAATGATGGCAGTAGCAGGCGTCCAAGAAACCTATACCGTCTATGGCAATTCGAGCAAGCTTTTCACTAGCTCATGTCCTGAGTTGATGTTAGAAGGTCCTGCCGGAACTGGCAAGAGTAGAGCCAATCTTGAGTATCTTAACTACTGGGCTATGCGAGTCCCTGGTTGCCGCTTACTCATGGTCAGAAAGACACGTCGTAGCCTTACAGAGTCAGGCATGGTCACGTTAGAGCAAAAGGTCCTCCATCCTGCACAAGGCGTTCGCTTCAAGTCCTCAGTTCAACAATACCAGTATCCAAATGGCTCCATTATCGCTGTAGGTGGCCTAGATAAGCCTAGCAAGATCATGTCTAGTGAGTGGGACATCATTTATTGTCAGGAGAGCACAGAGCTATCAGAAGACGATTGGGAGTCATGCAGCATTCGTCTACGCAATGGGCGTTTACCTGTTCAGCAGATGATTGGAGACTGCAATCCAGGCCCATCTAGTCACTGGATAAAGCAGCGTGAGCAGACCGGACGGCTCTTGTGTCTCCCAACACGGCATGAGGACAATCCCGCGCTCTTCAATCGTGATGGCAGTATGACAGCCGAGGGAGAACGCTATCTGGAGAAGCTAGACCAGCTTACAGGCGTTCGCTACTCCAGATACAGGCTAGGGCTGTGGGTTTCTGCTGAGGGCATGGTCTACGAAGGGTCATGGGACCCAAAGTACAACATCATCAATCATTTCAATCCACCAGCCGAATGGCCTAGATATCTCTCCATAGACTTTGGTTATACTCATCCCTTTGTCTGCTTGTGGGGTGCCATTGATCCTGATGGCAGGATATACATCTACAGGCAGATCTACCGGACTCGAATGCTGGTAGAAGACCATGCAAGAGTGATCAAGTCCGTATCCAAATGGGGAGAAAGAGGCGGAGATCCTTTACCACGCGTGATCATCGTAGACCATGATGTAGAAGATTACAAGACGCTAGAACGACATTTAGGACTCATCACCACACCAGCTAAGAAGTCTGTTAGTGACGGTATCCAGGCGGTTGCCTCACGCTTCAGAGTAGCAGGGGATGGCAAACCTCGGCTCTTTGTGATGAGAGATAGTCTAGTCGAGAGAGATAGAGACCTAGCTGAGGCTAAACAGCCAACGGAACTAGCTGAAGAGCCAGAGGTCTATATCTGGGATATGGGACAAGGCAAGAAGAAAGGTGAGCAACCCGTCAAGGAATATGATCATGGGCTTGACGCGCTACGCTACTTGGTAGCACACCATGATCTAGAAGCATCAGGTGTATCCTACTACAAGAACATCTGGCGTTGAGGTGAGTATGAAAGTATATAGTATACAGTGCGATGCATGTTGTAAGCAGCACAAAGTAGATATGGAATACGATGTACAGAACTTACCATTTGGGTGGTTTACTGTGATACCTGGACAAGGTGGAGGATTTAAGGAAACTATGCATTTCTGCTCTATTGCATGTGTTAGAGATTATGCAGTGAAAGAGGCTAATCCTATACGCTATGAACTGCTGAAGGAGGGCTAGCACATGCCAGCAACACAAACCCAAACCTTAGCAGAAGCACCGCCAACGCAAGCCGACAACAAGCGTAGACAGGCTATGCAACTCGCATGGAAAAGCTATCGAGGCGAACTGCAAGATCCTCTGAAGGTGGATAAAGATCAGCCAAACGACAATGTGAAGGTAAATAGGTGCTCTCCAATTGCAGACAAAGGCGTGTCTTTCCTCTTTGGTCAAGTGCTCAAGATCGAGTGTGATGACCAGGACGAGTTGGATAGTTTTTGGGGGGACGATGATGACAAGATGACAATGCTAGCCAAGATCGCTATGAACGGGGCTGTGTGTGGACAGCCTTTCATCAAGATTATCCCGTCTCCAGAACCAAAGTTACCACCTCGTATGGTTATCCTAGACCCTATGCTCTTGCGGATTATCACCCTACCGGATGACTGTGAACTCCATATCGCCTACATCATCGAATATCCAGTAAACGCCGATCTCCAGAAAAGACAGATCATAGCCCGTGTTGACCCGAGAAATGACTTATACGCTCTAGGTGAGAAGGATCTAGAGGACACCTGGACAATCACCAACTACAGCAGAAAAGGAGATCAAGGCATGTGGCAACAAGACGGTACACCAGAAGAGTGGTTATACCCATTCCCGCCCGTGTTCACATGCCAGAACTTACCCAACCCCAACGAACCTTGGGGAACACCGGACCTTACCCAAGACCTGATCGGCATGAATAAAGTCCTCAACTTTATGCTCTCGAATATTTCACGCATTATCAAGTATCACGGTCATCCTAAGACCTGGGCTAAAGGCATCCGAGCCGCTCAATTACAGGTAGCCGTTGACCAGACGCTTGTTCTAGAGTCGCCAGACGCTCAGTTGAATGTGATCACTCCTATGGAGAACTTCTCGGGTCTGCTCTCTGTGGTAGCCGATTTGAGATCAGACATGGATGAGCAAAGCCGTG
>CBJMBI010000504.1:0-3383 GCA_966427955.1 uncultured Ktedonobacterales bacterium | reverse complement strand
ATAGCGGTGAAGCGAAGCAGTTCCTGTTGGTCCAAAACAAAACTAGTGGATACACGTTCTATGCTCTCTCGACCATCGCCTTGAGAGGTCCCTATCTCGTCCTCAAACACCTCAAAAGTTGTTTCAGTTGGTAAGGTTTCCGTTGACCTAGCGGTGGGCAGGAAATGGTTAAGTGGTTGTGTCATGATAGGGTAGGGCCATCTGGTACTATGCTGTAGAGAGAAATATTGGTCAGAACGTGCCTCTGATGCACGTAGGGCTTCAGCGAAAGTCAGAATTGTTGGGTAGCGGTCTTCAGGATAGGCACTAAGGGCACGCTGGATAATCCCTTCCTGCTCAAAGGTTATATGCGGATTCAGGGTTGCCAGTCTTGGAATAGCTGAATGACGTTTGGCATTATCGATTTCTTCCGGTGAGCCAAGGAATGGAGGTTGGCCTGCCAGCCAGAGATAGAGAAGCACTGCTAAGGCATATTGGTCACTAGCTGCTGTGACACGGCCTCGTGACTGTTCAGGGGCATCTGTGATGAGTTGCCGTGAAAATCTGGGATGGCCAAAGCGGCGAACGAAGTGTCCCATCCCCACATCGGTAAGCAAGAATGGAGCAAAATCAGGATCGTTATCAAAATTGGTACTGCGTAGTACCAGAATATTGGAAAGTGTCAACGAGCCGTGTACGTAACCGTACCGATGGACATTAGAGAGTGCCTGGGCAAGCTGATAGGTATATGAGATTGCATCCTTCACACGTAAGGGAGGAGAGAACCAGCGTCGTCCTTCATCGTTGAGTAATGAGCCTGCGGTCATGAAGCTGGTCACTGTATACAACTGCCCATCTGCCTCGCCATAATCCAGGATTGCTGCCTGATAAGGGTGGGTGAGTAAACTGAAGCTTTGCATATCGCGGAAAAACTGGCGGCGGGCAGAGTCAGGTAGAAGGGACCAGGGATGTATAAGTTTGAGAGCAACCCGTCGGCGTAACATTATGTCTTCGGCTTCATACGTAGTACCAGATATTCCGCTACCAAGTAGGCGGATCACTCGATAACGCTCGAACTTTTGACCTACTGCCAGAGTAAACATACTGTACCTCGTCCTCTTTCGACAACCTGTCTTTACTCATCCGTATTGTAGCATATGAAACTGTCCAAGCATAGTCTTCTGTGCTAAGATAGGAAAGATTATTTCCGGCACATTGCCGTTCCTGGGGGATAAATGAGTGTGCTGAGGTTGCATTGGATCAAATATTGAGCGGAGTGCTAAGCAAATGAGCAGAGATGAAACACAGGAAAATCTCATAGCCTCATCTCTAGATAAGATAGGCCCATTGAATCAAGTGAAGGGACATTTGGTTGAAGGTTCTGTGGAAAGCATTGTTTTTCGCAATGCAGACAATCATTATACTGTTGCACGTTTTCGACCGAATGATAGTGGGCGGCTCTTTCGTGATGATCTGATAACCATTGTTGGGATCCTGCCGGGCATTCAGCCTGGTGAACTACTTACGGTTGAGGGAGAGTGGGAGCATGATCCACGCTATGGCCGCCAACTGCATGTGACCAGTTTTACACAACGTCTTCCGGCTTCTTCTGAAGGAATTATTCGCTATCTCAGCTCTGGTCTGATCAAAGGTATTGGGCCTAAAAAGGCAAAGCTAATCGTTGATCATTTTGGTGAGCAAACCTTAGCGATTATTGAACAGCGACCGGAACTCCTCAGTCAGGTCAAAGGGATCAGCTCCAAGGATCGTGAGCGCATTGCCAAGTCATGGATGGAGCAGACTGATATTAAAGAATTGCATCTCTTCTTGCAATCGCATGAAGTCTCAATCAATGTTGCAACCCGTGTCTATAACCAATATGGCAAAGAATCGATCAAAGTCATTCGCGAAAACCCGTACCAGCTAGCCCAGGAGGTGCATGGTATCGGTTTTCGTACGGCTGATGAGATTGCTCTCAAGCTAGGCTTGCCCCAGGACAGTCTTCCACGCCTAGTAACAGGATTGAAATATGTGTTAACTCAAGCTGCGAATGAAGATGGGCACTGCTTTTTGTTAGAAAAAGATCTGATGTATAGGGCTGCCGACATCCTCAAGGCTGATCCAGATGTGTTGGCAGCAGCAATGGAGCAACTTCGTACTGACCAGGATGTATTTATTGAGCCTCCTCCCCAGTTGCCAGTTACGCCTGTTGCAACGACTTTACAAGGCAAGTCTGTCGAAGAAAGCGTGATGTTTGCTAATGAGAGTGATCAGGAGCTTGAACAACAAGAGAAGCAGCAGCAGCGTGTCTATTTTGGACCTTTCTGGTATGCTGAAAATGGATCTGCTCGTCTCTTACGTCTCCTGCAAAAAGCTCCTAGTTGTCTGCCACCTGCCTCTCAGCAGCTGTGGGATAGAGTGTTCGTTTTGCTCAAAGAGAAGCGCAATATGGTGCTGACTGATAGGCAACGGGAAGCCGTACAAATGGCTTATAACAACAAAGTTGCGATCCTGACTGGAGGACCTGGAACGGGCAAATCAACCTCGATTCGGGCTTTACTCATGCTCTTGCGTACGCGCAAGATCGATGTGGCTCTGGCGGCTCCCACCGGGCGTGCGGCCAAACGTCTCTCCGAGGCGACGGGAGCACAAGCCAAAACTCTGCACCGTTTGCTAGAATATGCTCCCCATGATAACAGCTATCAGCGCAATGAAGACAATCCCTTGTCGCACCAGTTTGTAATTGTTGACGAATTCTCGATGGTCGATATTCTCCTCTTCTATCATCTGCTCAAAGCATTACCGCGAGAGTCCCATCTTTTACTTGTTGGAGACGCCGACCAATTGCCTTCAGTCGGACCTGGTAACACGTTGCGTGATTTACTGCGTAGTGAGGCCTTGCCGACTGTGCGTCTCACCGAATTGTTCCGTCAAGCTCAGCAGAGCAAAATTATCGTCAATGCACATCGAATCAATGCCGGTTTACTGCCAGATATGAAGATTGAGGCCAGTAGCGATTTCTTTTTTATGAGGGAAGAAGATCCATTACAAGCACAGCAACTCATCCTTGATCTTGTTCAGCGTCGTCTGCCAGCTCGCTATCACTTCAATCCCATCGGTGATATCCAGATACTTGCGCCGATGTACCGGGGACCAGTTGGGGTTACATTGCTCAATGAACGGCTTCAAGCTCATCTTAATCCACATAGCTTTGCGCAAGTTGAGTGGGGAGGCCATATTTTCCGGGTTGGTGACAAGGTCATGCAGACAAGAAATAACTATGACAAGGGTGTTTTCAATGGAGACGTTGGTTTTATTCGTCGCATTGACAGAGAGAATGCAACACTCAGAGTCGAGTTTCTGGAGGAAGCTGGTCCACTATTTGTGAGCTACGAATTCCACGA
>CBJMBI010000503.1:0-3387 GCA_966427955.1 uncultured Ktedonobacterales bacterium | reverse complement strand
CGTTGACACAACCTCATCACTATGAGATACTTAGGATAATTCAAGGTTTTTTACACAACAAGTGCACTTATGTGTATCTATCAGATTATTTTGTGCACTTATAACAAGTAGAAAGGTCTTTGTTGCATATGTTTACAGAAGAGCCGACAGCCCAGCCAGCCAATGAGCAGGATATTTCCTCTGAAGCTAGGTTGCCTCTAGCAGGGCTCAGAGTACTAGATTTGGGAAATATGATCGCTGGACCATACTGTAGCCATCTGTTAGCTGATTTTGGGGCTGAAGTCATCAAAGTAGAGCTGCCTAGTGGAGATCCCTTGCGAGGCTGGCGGGCGCAATATAAGGGGATGTCACTCTTCTGGATGATCTTGGGCCGCAATAAAAAGACTATGACGCTCAATCTACGTCATCCAACGGGACAGGACATTGTTCGTCGATTAGCGGCTCGTTGCGATGTCGTGGTGGAGAATTTCTCACCTGGTACGATGGAAAACTGGGGATTAGCATATGAACAACTAAGTGCAGAGAATCCAGGGTTGGTTCTGGTACGCATAAGCGGTTTTGGACAAACCGGTCCTAAAAAACAGGTCGCAGGTTTTGCAAGCGTGGCCGAAGCAACTGCAGGCCTTACTTATCTAACGGGCTCTCCAAATGGTTCACCATCTAGATCTGGTGTTTCGCTAGCTGATAGCCTAGCAGGCATATACGGCGCATTCGGTGCTATGGTTGCTCTGCATGAACGTCAGCGCAGTGGACGTGGCCAAGTAGTAGATATGGCATTGACTGAGGGTATCCTCAGTATTCTGGATGATGTTATTCCAGCTTATGATTGCTTAGGTTTGGTGCGTGAGCGTGCTGGCGGTGCTATACCAGGTATTGCTCCTTCGAACAACTACCCAACGAGCGATGGAAAATGGATCGTGATTGGGGGTAACAACAATAATGTCTTCCGGCGACTCGTTGGCGTTCTTGGCCGACCAGAACTTGCTGAGGACGTTCGCTATGCCACAGACAAAGCTCGATCTGTACGCGGTGAAGAACTCGATGCCTTGATAGGCCAGTGGACCCAGCAGCACACTTTGGCCGATCTGTTGGAACGTCTTCAAGAAGCGGGTGTGCCGGCTGCTCCCATCAATAGCGCCGCCGAAGTAGTCAATGACCCACAGTTCAATGCCCGACAAAGCATCGTACGCATTCCCATTGGGGAAGATGAGACCGTCTTGATGCCTGGTGTTGTTCCTCAGTTTACCCGCACTCCTGGTTCTATTTTGCATGCAGGAAGATCGATTGGTGAAGATACCGAAGCCATATTGACTGAACTGCTGGGTGCGTCACCAGAAGATATAGAGATATGGAGAGCAGAAAAAGCTATTTAATAGATAGTTTAGAGATTACTTCAGAGCAACGAGAGGAGTATTCACCATGACCGGATCATCGCCACAATTGGGTAACCCAGCCCTGCCTACTCATTCGCTGCCACAAGAAGAGTGTGATCTTGTCATGAAGGGAGGCATCACCAGTGGGATTGTCTACCCGCCCGCCATTGAAATACTGAGCAGAAAGTACCGATTTCGGAGCATTGGAGGCACTTCGGTAGGAGCGATGGCTGCTGCTGCTATCTCTGCTGCTGAGTTTTATCGCCAGAAGACCAAGAGCAGTGATGGTTTCCTCTGTCTCAGTACAGATGTCAAAAAGTGGCTCCAGCGAGATAGCAATCTCCTCAATCTCTTTCAGCCCACTCCTCAGACACAACCACTCCTAGAGTTTGTGCTGGGGCTGCTGCCAACCACAAGGAGCGATTCATCACAGCAACAGCCAGCAAAAGCATCTCGGTTGCAAAGCATCGGGAGATTCTTCAAAGCCTGGATCTTTCACTCTCCCTTTGGCTTCTCGTGGAGTGCCCTCATTGGTGCTGTTCTCGGCTTGCTCCTGTTCGTTCCCTTCCCATTAGCTGTCTTTGCCCTTTTCTCCCTGTTCACTCACAGTAGCGTTGTCCTGAGTTTCTGGCCGCTCTTGACTCTTCTCACTTTCGTAGTGATAGGAGTATGGCTCGGCTGGCAGTCTGGCAATGTGATCGGGGCTCTTCTCTGTTTACCGGAGAACTCCTATGGCATCTGCACAGGCTATACTCCTACACCACAGGATAAAGAGTTGGTGGGCCGGATCGTTGCCCAAACTATCGCCAACAACCGGGTCTCCTCTCCAACCCAAACTGCATCTCCTCTCACCGCAGCTTCACATCAAAGTCCTTCTGCTGCTCAGAGCAAACCACCAACTAATTCGTCCCCCGCAAGCAACCAGAGCGCTTTTCCTCATTCCAAGTTGGGTTATTCTCCTGGTGCTCATACAAGTCTGACGGATTGGCTTACCTATACGATTAACTGTATTAGTGGCAAGCAACCCAATGAGCCACTCACCATCGGTGACCTCTCCAACAAGAAAATTGACCTCAAAATGGTCACAACCAACCTGAGCCAGACCCTTCCCTATGTCATGCCAGAAGGCCTACGCAACTTCATTTTCAACGCAGAAGAGATGGTGCAGTTCTTCCCCAGCCACATTATCCAATACATGATCGAGCATCCGCCTACCAGAAAAGACGACTCCGAACAGCAACGACCAGCTTTAGCCAAGTTCTATGATCCTAGCCAGAAGCAGCAGCTGCCAATTCCACCAGCCATGCTTCCCGATGGCTATTACTTTCTGCCCGACCCAGAAAATCTCCCTGTGGTCTTCTGTGCTCGCCTGAGCTTGAGCTTTCCTATTCTGCTCAGTGCAGTACCGCTGTATACTATAGATAGCCAAGCTTATCAGATCTACAAAGAGAACCCGCAGCGGTTCACCAAACAGGATCTCCAGAAGAACTGGTTTAGCGACGGTGGTATCTGTAGCAACTTCCCCATTCACTTTTTCGATGCTTGGCTACCAAGTAGACCAACCCTGGGTATCAATCTGCTCACCACAAAGCCAACTGCCACATGTATTCTCCAAGATGATCCGGAAGCAGTTGTTTCTAAGAATGCGAGCGAAGATGTGTTCTTACTCGAAGCAAATGCCCGGCCTGATCCCGAATGGCATGATGTTGATGGCCTCCTTCCATTTGGGTTGGCGATATTTGGTACAGCGCAAAACTACCGTGATATGTTACAAGCCGATCTGCCTAGCTATCGTGAGCGCATCGCTCAAATCCGTCTGACTCCCGACGAGGGTGGGCTCCATCTCAAGACGGATCTCACGGCCATTGACCATATGAGCCAGAAAGGAGAAAGGGCTGGTGAGAAGATTGTATCCACCTTTGACTTTAAGCAGCATACCTGGGTCCGTTTCCTTGTCTTGATGGCCCAACTGGAAAAGAACCTGGGCGAGATAGAGGACCAACTCAATGGGATC
>CBJMBI010000502.1:0-3388 GCA_966427955.1 uncultured Ktedonobacterales bacterium | reverse complement strand
GGCACTATGGGCTACCGTGCATTTGATATCCTCATTGATGGTCACTACCTTGATTGGCCTGACTTCGCTGCTCTTTGTGCTCAATACAGCATCGACACTGTGCCAGTCGTTGCCTCTCTACCGTTTCACCTTGATACCATTAAAAAATACAGCGAAGGCAACACACTTTTACTGGAAAACAATGCTCATATCAGAGAGGGAGTCGTCATCAAGCCATTGCAAGAACGAACTGATCCAAGGTTAGGCCGCGTGATATTGAAGTATGTTGGAGATCAATACCTCTTTGGGAAACAAAGCGACTACACTGATCAGTAGAGGCAAAACGGTGAATAATACCTCTCGGTTCGCTCAAATCTTTCTTGATTTCCCTCTGGAAAGTGAGTGAACCGCGAGTCAATAGAAACACCAACAGTCGTGGACAAAAGCATTGACTAGTTACTCTCTATTAGATCTCTCTCTTTGTCTAGAAATAGAGCAATCTTTTATTTTTAAATTATAAGCATGAAAAATCGTTATATTCCTGCCTTGTCTATTCCTAGAACTTGTCGTATTTGCAAAGAACGCATGATATCCTCCCGACTCAAGACACCAACCAAGCGGCCCTCCTCAATTACTGCCAACTGATTGACG
The DNA here is from genome assembly GCA_966427955.1 of uncultured Ktedonobacterales bacterium. Classification (GTDB taxonomy): domain Bacteria; phylum Chloroflexota; class Ktedonobacteria; order Ktedonobacterales; family Ktedonobacteraceae; genus DASYAN01. The sequence goes on along the minus strand of CBJMBI010000502.1, from coordinate 2,758 downwards.
TTGTGAGCAACCATCAATGGCATCACCTCTTTGAGGTTTTGCTGTGGGGAAACGACATGCAACCGTTCCAGTGGAGTCATGACGTGACCAACCAGAGTCTGCCCCCATTGTTCTCTTGGGGTATGGCGGATATCGCTGAGGGTAATCAAGCCAACTAACTGGTCGATTTGCATCACAAAAGCACTGCGCCAGCCATGGGGCAACAAAAAATCATCTACCAGCTTTTGCAAGGAAATGTTAGCGGGAACCGTTACAGGATTAGAGTTCATCATCTCGCCCACGGTTACTCCTTTGAACATGGTTTCGAACATGAACTGGACATGAGCTGACTGTGCTCCAGTCAGCAAGAACCACCCCACAAAGCCTATCCAGATGCCGGAGAGCAGATTGCCTCCAAAGAGCAGCCAAATGCCTCCGAGAATGAGCAGATAAGCTATTGTCTGACCCACCCATGCGGCAACACGAGTAGCCGTAGACAAACTGCCACTGATCTTCCAGATGATCGAGCGCAGAACACGGCCTCCATCTAACGGAAAGCCAGGAAGCAGGTTGAAGAGCCCAAGCAGGATATTTGCAGTAGCCAAGTATCCTAGGATGGCTGCGAGTGGTGAGGTGTCTCTTCCAATCAAGACTAGCAGAACAAAAGACAAACCCCCGATCAGCAGGCTCGTCAGTGGGCCGACCAGAGACATCTGGAACTCGACTCCTGCACTGGTTGGCTCATGCTCAAGGTTTGAGACTCCACCAAAGATGAACAGGGTAATATTGTTCACTGGGAGGCCATGTCGGCGTGCAACTAGGGAATGTGCCAGTTCATGCAGGAGGACTGAGGTGAAGAGTAGCAGGGCGGCAAGCAAGCTGATGACCCAGTACGTGAAAGGTGACCAACCTGGATAGAGGGCAGCAAACCAGCCTGTAGCAAGAGACCAGGTGAGCAACACAAGAATAATGAGCCAGCTCACATGAACAAAGATGTCAATACCAGCAATTTTGCCGATGCGCAGTGAACCAAGCATAGTGCGACTCCTTTGCTGATAGTCCCAGGTATGGGAAACGTTCTCTTGCTATCACGTTTTCTAGGCTTCAATGTCACATGAAGATGCTAGGTAGTTCGTTCGTCAGAAAGCTATCTGAGTAGGGTCACTGTCCCAGCATCTCCATCGACGATGATACGCTGCCCACTGCTCAGACGCTCGGTTGCCACTCCAGTCCCTAGAACAGCCGGAATATGATACTCGCGGGCCACAATCGAACTGTGGCTTAGTGGACCACCCACATCGGTCACGACTCCCGCAGCTAAGGCAAAGAGCGGTGTCCAAGCTGGTGTTGTGATCCTTGCCACCAGAATATCACCCTGACGCATCTGATTGAATTCTGCTGGACCATGAATGACCCGCGCCGCGCCAGTGATCCTGCCAGGACTAGCGGCGATTCCTTTCAGTGCATCGCCCTCGGCTTGGTTGGTGCGAGCTGGCATCACGTTGGTGAAGTCGATCCCCAAAAAGCGGGCCCCATTTTTGATTGGCAAGGCCACTGGAGGTGTGAGAGCACGCTCTTTCTCCCAGGTCGCCTGCCGCTCAGCTACGATTGCTTGATAGTTTGCCTGTGGTTGTCCTGCATCCAGTGTATTTGCAGTCTCTTGCAATTGGTCGATGGTTAGCCAGAATACGTCATCTGGGGTGTTGATTGCCTTGTGCGTAACTAACCGCCGCCCAATCTCTCTGAGCATCTGGCGTACAACTGGCCAGCCTAGCCCCACATCTGCTAGGGCGTCTTCACGCAATGGAGCAAGGCGCTGAGCCCATTCTAAAAGGCGCTGGAAAGTTGTCAGACGGAAGCCGCGTAAACGAGCAACCATCGTACGGGTAGCTTGCTTTCGTGCAACTAAGGCCCCTTCCTGACGCTCATAGGGGTTTGGAGCCTGATCACTCAGGAAGAACTTGAGCGTTTCTAGGATCTGTCCCGGGTCATCAACGAGCACGGGTTTAGCAAAGTCGAGGTCAGAGATGGTATGCCCAAAACGGGCCAAGTGATCAGCTAACCTTTGCCAGAATTCGGACCATTCTCTCTCACCCCTCTCATCCGCTGTTTTTCTTATAGCCTGATCTCGGTAAGTCTCTCTGAATTGTTCGCTGGACATGTTTATCAGTGCAGTAGAGAGTTCTGCTTGTCTACGTGCCCATTGTGCCAGATCGTAGAGTGATTTCTCGGCCTGAATTGGTGCACTATCGAAGCCTAGCATAAATGTCAGGGCGGAGGGATCGTTGGGTCTCTTGATAAATTTGTTGTAGACCTGAGTAAAGAAGAATTCGCTCATATATGCTGCTGGTAGGATGCCGCCCTGGATAGTGAGATAGTACTGAGCTGCTTTATCCGTGATGACACGTACTCCATCTAATAGATCTTTGGCTGACATGCTGGTCAGGTCCTTTGTTTGCCATTTCTTGGCAAGCTCGGCATACTTGGAACGTTCCTTTTGCCAGCGTGCTTGCGAGCTGCGTAGAAAACCCGGGAATTTTACCACAAGGATGTACGGTGTCACGAGAATTGCCTTTATTGTTTGTATAGCCGTGAGAGTAAGGCCATAGTAGCCGTATCCGTTGATGATCGGTATGTTCATAGGAAATGCATTTGCCATCCCCACACTTTTCATCAATTCATTCATGGCACTCTCCCATGCGGGAAGCCCGAGCGTGGCAAATAGGGGCGAGATTGGATCAGGGAGCAGTTCAAACACACTAGTCCGATAATAGCGCCC
>CBJMBI010000501.1:0-3398 GCA_966427955.1 uncultured Ktedonobacterales bacterium | reverse complement strand
GAGTTCCTGCTAAATGATCCCAAAACCTTACAAAATGTCGTATGGGTAGCCAAATCAGCAAGAGCACTACGTACCGCCGGATCTTCACGATGACCTTCTAGGTCGAGATAAAAGACATATTCCCAAGCTCTTTGACGCGATGGACGTGATTCAAGCTTTATAAGATTTATTTCTTTAGCTGCGAGGAGACCCAAACACTTATAGAGAGAACCGGGTTGATGTGACGTTGCCATAACAAGCATCGTTTTTGCCGGACCTTCACGCCGAAGCGCCGGTTCACGTCCAAGAGCAATAAAACGTGTGTAATTGTCTTTGATAGTTTGAATATCATGAGCTAGAATATCTAACTCATAAAGTTTAGCTGCTGATATACTGGCAATTGCAGCTACATCTTCCATATGTTCATTTCGAACCATTTTTGCGCTGCCAGCTGTATCATAGGTTGCAACAGTTTCTACTCCCAATTCACGAAGAAATGCTTCACTCTGCGCTAATGCCTGAGGATGTGAAATCACACGTTTAATATCACTTAACCGCTGTCCTGGCAGACCGAGTAAGCACTGATTGACCCGAAGACTAATTTCACCAATTACAAACAGATCATGTTGACGTAAGAGATCATAGACCTCATTAATACTACCTGCCTGCGAATTCTCTACTGGTACAAGACCATAGTTTACTTCAGCAGATGCAACGGCATGAAAAACATCTGCGAAGGTACGATATGGAGTAGGTTCAGGCTTGAATTGTCCTTCCCGCTCAAAATAGAGCTGTGCTGCCTCAGCCCCAAATGCTCCCGGCTCCCCTTGAAACCCAACTGTTACTGTCTGAAGTGGACGGCTAATACTCTCAGACGACTCCTGTATTTGTTCAATAGGTGACATTCAAAGTTCTCTCCTCACTGCTAAAAACATGGACCGATTGTGCCAGCTTGTTCAAAAATTGTCAAGAAGCAAACAACTCAAGTACGCTGGGCCTTGTCGTAAAGAGTATACCAAGTATCATCATAGTAGGGAGAGAACATGTGTCCAGGCTGCATACTGCTAATGAAATCATTATGGCCATTGAGGTACCAATCGTCACCGATTTTAATGAACCAGGGACCACCACTAGAGCCACCTGTCATATTGCAAGGAATAGAGACCACTGTCCCACTTCGACTTTGCCAGATTTTGCCTAAGGCACCCTCACAGGACTGTCTGGTCTGGCCATCGAAGGGATATGCAGCAGGGTAGCCATAGGCATAAAAGGGTTGGTTGACTGACTGATTATATGCCCAGCCAGCACCACCAACTACGTCAGTCAAGGCACCCTGGCTATTAGGAGCAACAATGGCTGCGCCCAAATCATAATGATAGTCATGTGGCTTGGAATCTTGCCACTCGGAAGGGACCTCCAAATCGCGAGCAGCCCAGCAGCCATAAGGCGTATTCCCATTGTCGTACAGAGGACAAAAGATCAAGCTTTTTACCCACTCGCCATTCCAGTAGAGGCAGTGACCAGCAGTGTCAACAACGCTCTGGTTAAGACTTCTGACGGCGGTACCAGAGCAGGCCATGTCTTGACCAGCATTGTTGGAAAAAAAGATTTTTCCAACGGTCGAGAGGGGATAAGAAGGATCCCCATTACGCGGGGGCAGCCCCGGTTGCAACAGGTCGGCCTTGCTTAGGCTTTTGTTGCTGTTCCCTTGCGTAAGATTGGGAACTTCGCTAATCAGTTGATCAGCATCGATTGCCTTGCGCATGCGAGCGACTGTCCAATCCTTTACAACAACATCGGGGACTATATCCATTGGATGCTCAATGACCCTTTCCGCATGCGTTGACATCGAGGTATAGAGAAAACTCACAAGTGCAATTAGGTACACCTGGTACACTATAGCAAGCAAACAAAGAAAGATTTTGCCAGCTCGGGGTAATTGGATGAGTCTAGGCTGTCGTGGCATCTGCTGCTCTCCTTCATCAACAATAGCACAAACTAGACGGAGGGACGTTGCGGATGCCGTTTCCCTTGATCGAGAGTATCAACATTTGGCAAATCGACAGGTTTAGCATTACGCATTTTGTCCGTTGTCCAATACTTGAGAGCTTCATTGGGATCAGTCTCTACCGAGTGTCTCACAATAGTAGCCGAAGGATTGGGTTTCAAAAAACGCTTATATACAAACAGGTATATACTACCAAGCAAACAAAGAAAAAGAAGTACACCAACCAGAGGTTGGATGAGCCGACATTGTCGTGGCATCATTTCTCTCTCTGCACTTTCCAGAAGCCGCTTTTTCCCAAAATTTAGGATCACGTTTCCTCTATATAGTTCTTGCCAATCCCGTTCAGGGGATGGGACCTCGTACACTTTTGCGTTAACTATATCATAACAAAAGCAGCTTTTCCTAGTGACAAGCAATGACATTCTGAGGAAAAAGGTGACAATTTGATCAAGAACTTCTCCCACTTTTCAGACTTTTAACATGTGACAGCCGCGCTAGCATAGTGCTATACTATACTCACTCAACAATCTTGAAAGCAATAGCATCGCCTAGTTACTTTTGACAAGTATAATTAGCAAAACAAGTTTTCTACTAATTAGTAGAAAAAAAAATTGCATAAAATAAATATCACACTTAAGATCCGGGACAAGTACCCAAATTCTTGAAGAGAAGAGAAGAGAGAGAAAATGCCCATAGTTACATATCTATCTCGCTGGTTTACCATCACAATGTTGAGTTTTCTATACCTCTTCTCTCTGATACCCACAACCGTTCAAGCGGATGGTGGCGCACCTAACCGAGCCTATATTGCCGGAGCAACAAAAGGGATAGCCATTATCGATATCTCACAACACAAAATCATTAACCACATGGCTATTGCCGGCGACCCACATATGATTCTTTTGAGCCTGGACGGCAATTACCTCTATGTCACAGAACCGCAATTACAACGTGTTGCAGTCATCATCGCTAGTACAGGCAGAACATTATGCACAGCTCCAATAGCAGGACACCCAACTCTCTTAGCCATGGATAATGCGAACCTCCTGTTTGCTGCTAGCAATGATGCCTCTAGTGTGACCGCTCTTGACCCTAAGAATTGTCAGGTTTTACATGTATTTCAGTTAAATCAACCTGTTTACGGAATTGGCGTAGCCTCTATTGGAACATCACTTTCTAGTGGCAACCAGCTCTGGGTCACCACCTCTACAGAATTGACAGTCTTCGATGACATCAGTGATTTACAGATCAAACAGATTTCCATTCCAGATGGACCACGTTACATCTCCATTCCACCTGGAACAGCCGCTTATGTGGCAACTCAACAGAATAGCGTAATTGCTATCGATCTCAATACTTACAACATAAGAACACTCATTTCTGGCAGCAATTACGGTCCAATGGATTTTGA
>CBJMBI010000500.1:0-3402 GCA_966427955.1 uncultured Ktedonobacterales bacterium | reverse complement strand
CCCAATCAGCCACAGATCGGCCTGCTCAATGCAATCATGACTTCTCTGGGAGGACAACCACAGGCATGGCTCATCACTCCCGGATGGAACAACATAGCCCTGATCGTTGCATATGTGTGGATGTGGACAGGCTTCTGCATGGTTATCCTCTCGGCTGCCCTCAAGAGCATTCCTTCTGATATCCTTGAAGCTGCACGCACTGATGGGGCGAACAGTCTGACCATCTTCTTGCACATTACCGTGCCAATGATTAGTCCGACTATTGCAGTCGTCGCAACCACAATGATCATCAACATTCTTAAAATTTTTGATATCATCTATGTGATGACTGGTGGAAACTATCACACGAGTGTCGTCGCCGTAGAATACTACCTACAAATCTTCACTTTCGGTAGATTCGGTATAGGTAGTGCCCTGACGGCCTTGCTACTGCTAGCTGTTATTCCAGTCATGATCATTAACATACGGCGCTTCCGCACACAGAAGGGTCAGTAAGGTAGTTTGGCGCTTGAGTATCCCAACCATCTTCTTGGTTATCCTCAACAGCCTTATGATAAGTTTCTGTACTAGACAACATATAGTAAAATATAAAAATGTTGTGATAAGCGCATCATTATAGTACAACCCTAACGATCGAAGGAGGAGGGAGTTTTCCTGAGCATACATGACAAATACAGCTGAGAGTGTCATATCAAACTCTATTTTCAATCTCACTGATCGCCTACCCATTTTTAGCTATCTTGTAACATCAAACCGTGTACACTGGTATCGCGTGATTATGCGTACCTTTTTCCAGCGCCATAGCGAACTCTATCGTTACCAGCTTACAGCTCAGGAAGTGCGCGATGCTGTTCGTGATGCATTTGATCCAACATATACCTTCGAACAATGTCAAAATGATCTTGCAGCTCTCAAAGATTGGGGTAATGTGACCACAATCTATGACTCCAGCCGTGCTACTTCGATTGCTAGCTTTCTCTCGCCAGCCTTGCTTTATCAAGCAACTCCTGAAGCTATTACTATTGAAGCCTTTCTTGCCGAACAGACACGATCTAATGCCGTCAGTGGCTCGCTCCGCCAGAGTGATCTTCCACGCTTATGGCAATCTCTCCAATTCATTGACGAGTCGTTACACTCATCCTCCCGTGAGCTGATTCTTCAGCGTGGTCGCGAAGTTGCCGAAGAATGGCAACGTGCATTTGAGATTTGGGATACGATGGCTCGTGAAGCTGCTCAATATCTCGCGACCATGATCAATGCTGCGCAACAAACTAAACCAGAGTTAGAGGCATTTCAAGCCTATAAAGCTGCTGTTGTAGCCTATGTTCATGGTTTTGCTCAAGCACTAACCCAGTACGGACCACGCATTCGCGAACAGATTGCACAATGGGCTGCGACAGATAAGCTCGACATCTTTGTCCCACTTGTCGCAGCATATCTCGATCCACCAGATCCAACTCTGGAGAATGCACGCACCGAGGAAGAGCGACTACAGGATGTTCACCACCAGCTAGATGCACTGGCAAATTGGTTTGCCCAGGGAAAAAATGCTGACTCGTTTCGCCGCAATGCTCTGGCCGAGGTGGATAAGGTTGTACGCCGCGCCGCTGCTCTTGCTAGTGCCGCACGTCCCAACGCCAACTATGCTGTTCATCTCAATACTCTAGCTCATCAACTCTTGCAGGCACGCGATGGCGAAACTGCACAACAAATCTTCTCTGTGGCCTTTGGCAATCTTCTACCCGTCCACTTGCCAGAAGGCCTAGCAGGTTCTCCCAGCACAATAGATGAACATGAGCAATCCAATCCCTGGCAAGAAGCGCCAGATGCCACAGTGCATCTTCGACCAGTCAGTCGATCCTATCGGGGCGATCCACCCTTAGAAGATCCAATTATTGATCATCGCAGCATTATCAATGAAATGGTTGTTCAGCACGAGCAGAAATTGCAGAAGCAACGCGAATGTTTCGCCCGTCTCTTTGCCCATTCCTATCTAGATATTGGTATGATTGAGACTATCACAGCGGAAGATCGGACCGCCTTGGTAGAGATAATTGATAGCTGCCTGAGCCACGACTCACACCAGTATTATGCACCCAATGGCTCGACTGTTGTGCTGCTTAACCCAAATGAGATAACCTATACCCTGCTCCAAGCTACTGATGGGATTTTGTTCTTGCCTCGCTATCGCTTGCAAGAAGTCTCGCCTGAGTACACTATAGCAGGCAAGGCAGTATCTAGATGAGAAAAGGTAGTCGATGATAGAAGATAGTTTATATAACATAGCAGATGCTCAGGCAGAGCTACACAGCAATGATCGTGCAAGATTAGTCGGAGCACGATCTCAGGCACCAAGTGCAGACCTGATCAAAGCTCATGTGGCATTGCAGGAAAAGGAAGTCATCCTCTCTCAGCACAGCGATCTATTCCGTCTAGTACAGCATCACTACTACAGGCTACAGACCTGGCACGACCAGCATACAGGTTGGCGTATTCAACGCACTAGCACACTGGTCCGCCTTATCCACCATGTCAGTGCTACAACGCCAGGCTATATTTATGAACGGTTGAAGGAGCCAAAAGATTTTGCCTGTCTGACCTGGATACTCTGGTATGCAGAGAATCGTCAACTCGGTGGACGTGGCAATGATCAGCAGTTCTTGCTTTCACAGCTTGCAGAACAGCTTCAGGAGCAATCGATGCAGACTCTACAGGGTTCTGCAAGCGAGAATGTGCTTGACTTCCGCAGGCAGACGGACCGCTACAGCATTCAACGTGCTCTTCACTATCTACAAGATCTGGGCGGCTTACAACTCGTCGATGGTCAAACCAAAGAGTGGGTTGAGCAGAAGGATAATGCAGATGTGCTCTACGAGTTTACTGATGTAGCTCGTTCACTCGTCGCCGCTTTAAATCCACAACTCGTGACTGAGGTCTCAAAGCGACTTCACGAGCCCACAGCGGTGCTGCAACCTACACGGATCTCTAGCGTCAGCGCGACACCACTAATACGCGCTTGGCGCTCCCTACTCCTTGGTCCAGCTCTCTTCCAATTCGATGACTCAGAAGCTTTTCAGGCATTACTCCAGCATGCTGATAGAGTTGCTAATGACTTGCTAGAAACTTTTGGTTGGCTCCTCGATGTTCGACGAAACTATGCTTGCATTGTGCGTGAAAGTGGCAGTTCCACAGGTCCCGTGAGCGTTCTCACCCCCTATGGAACAAATGACCAGATTGCCTTGCTTATGTGCACAATGATCAGAGAACGCATCGTTTCCGGTGCTTTGCCATCGCCAGATACATATGGATGTGTGCGAATAACCAATGAAGACATGAGCGAACTATTTTATGCTGTACGTGAGCGCTACGGAGAGAACTGGGGAAATGAAGCTCGTAACAAAG
>CBJMBI010000499.1:0-3417 GCA_966427955.1 uncultured Ktedonobacterales bacterium | reverse complement strand
TGAGGGCCTGCAACCCAATCAGCGGGTACCACAACGGACAGTCTTTCAGCAGTTGCCATAAAAAAACTCTGCCTTTCTTCCAGGTAACACATCTCACCTTACCCTAATTATACCATATTTAAGGCTCTATCGGCACAAAAACAGTTTTGTCGGAAGTACTATCGTGTGGAGGATCACCCGAGCAGAACGCTAGTGAGTAGGAGCAAGCCTGCATCCTTACTTGTATCTGACGGAATATCTTCAATCAATAGGAGTCCTGGCTGATTGGGCAGAGGATTACGAAAAGAGGCGGTGAGTGTATAACGTCCATTGGGGTGAACAGTCAAGACTGGTTGTGACTGTGCTGGTTGAAGTAAGCGGGTTAAGGTGTGGTCAAAGATCCGTATGTTAACGTGTCCATCAATCGGCTTGATCGTGCCATGTATGCTCATGGGTGAAGCAAGGGGAATGGCTACTGGCGCTTGGTCAACCGTAATACCCACCGTATGAGCCCCTGTAACAAACCAGAGTCCGCTACTTGTATGCTCGATGAGTCGATTGAGGGTGACGGTAACCTCCAGATGTGGATTATCATGCACAAGTAAAACATGAGCCGTAGTAGTATTGCTATCTTGTAACGTCGCATGCATCTTACTCTCGGGCCAACGGAAGAGATCTTGAGCCATTTCTTTGGCCATTGTAAGGGGATCTACCCCAGGAGGAGTTTGTCCCTTATTGGCCTCGTCTTGGAGTTCTTCAGCTTCACGGCGGCTAGTCACTGGATAGAGTCCTGGGAAGACCGTCTGAACCAATGCTCCTTTAGTCCAGCGATATTCACGGTAGATGTTTTGTTGCAGAGGCAACAGTTGGGTCTGAGCATCTGGATCTAAGCTCGTATCTAACTGACTGATACTCAACGTATGGGCTTGTGTGATAGCAGTCGTGCCCTCTACCAAACCCTGCTGCTTAAACAGTAATGTCAGCTTCGGCATAGTATCTTGGATTGAACACCCATAGACATAAAGATCTAGTCGGTGCTCAGCATCGGAGTTCGCTACTTGCACCATAGCAGCCGGTTGTCCTCCTGTCAGTTCGTTAACCAGTTGCACAGCAGTGATATGTTGGTTGCTCGTAAATCGTGGAATGCTCTTCGTATAGTCATTGTTAAGAATGAGCTGAGTACAATTATTTACAGCATTGAGAGGATAGGTCATATTTATAGAGGAGGTAAAATGGAGAAGAGCCAGAATTGCCAAGAGAGTCAGGAGAATACTGAGCAGTGGTAGTTTCTGCCTTGGTTCGTATGGACTAGCATATTGTAGTTCCTCACTAACTTGAGATTGTGAGGAAGTACTCCCCATGGCCATATATTGCTCCTCTTGAAGTAGTGTTGAAGTGCCATAGTACACGAACCAATGGCATTTATGCAGCCTCAGGCTTTCTCAAGACAGCTAGACGTGTGACTTCTCTATTCTCATTTTACCCACATACTAGAAGCCACCTCTCAGGAGAAGTTTGCTAGAGAGCGCCAGTTTGTTGCATCACAAACAAGATGATTGCACTGAACATCAAGAGCACGCCCAAAAAAGCGATCATCAGGCCTGCAACCCGCAGTGTAGGATTACCATTGTTACTATTGGTGTTTTGTTGCAGTGGATTGCCCATTTGGTTAGCCATTCCAGGAGAGGACATACCAGTAGGAGCATAGGTACCCCCCCCAAGCGGCATGCTGTAACTGGGATGACCTGTCTGAGTAGGATAGTGGCCGCCACCAGGAAACTGCGTGGTCATAGGCTGTCCGGCAGGCATATTCGTTCCATAGGTAGAAGCCTCCATCATACTTGTGGCATCCTGAGGATTGTAGCTGCTAGTTGGAGTTCCTGGCCTTAACACAAGCGGCTGTGGAGGTGCGCTTGGTGTCATTGGTCCTGCCTGAGAAAATTGAGCAAGCGACTGGCTAGCAACAGTATGTTCATTTGCTTGGAAAGCATCTATATCCCCATTTGGATTATCAACTATTGCCCCACAACGAGGACAAGTTGCAATTCCAGGTGTCAGTTGTAGTCCACATTGGCCGCAAAAAATCATAAAAACTCCTTAGTCTTCAATCTTCAATCTTCAAAATCGAGAATAGATGTGAGGCCATTATTGTAACAGATTGATCGTCAAAAATTCTAGTCTTGCCTAGAGAAATTTCTCAGTGAGTGGATAAATTGGTTGTCAGAGGAAAACGAGCGGAAATATGATAGATAAACTAGATCAGTATAATGGGCAGAGTATTTCAAGAAAGAGAGAGCATAACTGGGAACTGTCCCTCTTTCTCCCTAGAGAAGCATGCAAACTCTAGCTACAATACAGTTGGCTCTCCCCGAGTGAGAAGAGTCTCGTTGTGAGTAGGAGAGGCTGGCAATCTCTATGGAAGGAAGGCCAGAAAAATGGAATTCGTCCCGTGGCGTGCACGTATTTTCTTGTTTGCAACAATTGCTTTACTGACCATTCTTTTGATGATTATCAGTTGTAGAACAAACAGTGAAGATCCTATTAGGACGACCGAGAACATAGACACCATTGCCACTACAGCTACCTCTGAGCCGAGGAACCTAGTAGTCAAGACCATGGACACGAGTGTGTATGGGATTCAAGAGACCATTCTAACGGATAAGGATGGAAGAACCCTCTACTATTCCAAAAAGGATACCTGGCATAAAGTGTCTTGCACGGGTGATTGTACTGATACCTGGGTCCCGCTTGTTTTCAATGGGAAAGGTCCGGTCATTGCTTCTACAAAACTACCCGGTAAATTGACAACAGATAAGACTGTCAATGGCAATCAAGTGGCTTACAATGGCCACTATCTCTACACCTTCTCTGGTGATACAATACCTACCGATGTCCAAGGGCAAGGAAGAGAAGATCAATGGTATGTTGCTACACCTAATCTCCAGTAGTACAGAGCAGGCTTCACGAAAGTGTCACAGCAGAAATGCCAGACATCGTACCAACGAAGACGAAGCTGCCTGAAAGGGTAGGCGTAGCAAAACGCGAAGTATTCCCAACGTCTACCTGCGCTCGCACCTTGCCAGTTTGGCTATCCAGTGCATAGAGAGTAGCTCCACCAAGGCTATAGACCGTATGACCACCAATAACAGGTGAACCATGGATCTTGCCATCAGCTTGCCAACCTTGTTTCATCGTAGATCCTGTGACTATCAGTTGGAGAACTCCATTTAGGCAGGGAACGAAGATAACTGAACCCGTTGTAGCAGATCCGCCAAAAGCCAGACAGGTATCCAATTGCTGTAATTCACCTCCTACCCCACCCAATTTATTTGCATTGAGCAAGTATCCCTTCCCAGCCTTGCCATCAGCGAAGATGAGATTATTAGCAAGCAGGACTGGTCCCATTGAACCCAGATCTGCATCTTCCGCATTTTGCTT
>CBJMBI010000498.1:0-3421 GCA_966427955.1 uncultured Ktedonobacterales bacterium | reverse complement strand
GATGAGAAGAGTGGATGAAGTACAGCGAACTGATTTCCTCCACAACACGCTTAAACATCATAAAATGAAAAAATAATAACAAGACACAAGAGTTCAGTCTTCTTCTCTGAGGAGACCAAGTGCCTGTGCTTGCCTTACCGCCTGAACCCGGTTTTTGACTCCCAGTTTAGAAAAGATGTGACTGATATGGCGTTTGACAGTATCAATGACAATCACCAACTCGTGGGCAATCTGCTGATTGGATGCACCACGTGCTAGCAATTGCAGGACCTGTAGCTCTCGCTCAGTCAGAGGCTCAGCAGGTACTCGCATCTTAATAGACTCTTCTCCTTGTGCGCTCCCTTTTCTCTCCTGCTGAAAAGCGGTAAGCAGTGTATCAAGATAGGGAGTTGGCCCAAGTTGGCGCTCGCGCTCGTACAGCCGGTAGAGCAGAGCTTCTATCTGAACTCCTTCATCTATGAAGCTACGGATATAGCCCTCTGGCTCAGCCAGACGGACCGCCTGAGAGAGAGCATCAAGTGCCTGCCCCTCCTGCTCAAGCATTTGATGACCCAAGGCTTGCAAGAGCAGAATCTCAATCACATGCCCCCAGCGCTTGCCCTTGGTCGCTCGCTCAAGCACAGGCTCAAGCCGCTGCAGTGCCAGAAGAGGCTTGGCCATAGCTAAAAAGATGCGGGATCGAGCTACCTCCTGCCGTTCGTGATCAAAGAACGTCCCACCTCGCTCTTCTAGATCCAGTTCCTCCTCTGCCCAACATCTAGCACGGTCTAGCTCCCCACAGGCTAACCAGAATCGGACCTGATCGACCGTGGTGTAGAAGGAATGCAAATAGCGATAGGTAGGCCGGTTCATTATCCTGCCAATGCGTTCAAGCTCCTGAAAGACAGAGCGTGCTTCTTCTAAATATCCGCATGATATGCATATACGAATTAGTACTGCATATCCAAGAAATATATACATGAGCGAAGTAAGTGTTTTGCTCTGTTTGCATAGCGAGATGGCCTCTTCTATGAGCGTATATGCTCTATCAAGCTGATTCCACTCGCGCAAAAGCTCCGCTTGCCAGATAGCAGGGTGGCCTGCTTCTGGAGACAGAGATCCTCCTGGTTTTGTTCCCAGCAAAGTTGCTTGTTGAATCAGCCGTTGCGCCTCATGTAACTGTCCTGTCTCTTTTATATGTCGGGCAGCAGCGCACAATGCAGTAATGGTCATAGCACTGAGTCCCGACTCCTCTGTAAGAGAGATTGCTTGCAGCCCACTCTGAATTGCAGCCTCCGTGTCATTTGTCGAATAATAATGTGCATAGAGTTGTGCCCAGGCCATAATTATATGAGCATAGTAATTGTCTGTTGAAACTAGACGAAGAGCTTGCTGGCAAAGTGGAAGTGCAACTTCTCCATGCTTATCATAACTTTTTATAAATGCACGATCAACTAGTACCTCACCAAGCTTGTTATACAGTTCTTGTCGTGCTTTTGGGTCCAACATTGAGGATGAGGCATCCTCTTGCGCTAGCTCAGTGAGCGAAGCCGTGAGTACTGCTTCGGCTACCTCTAGCCAAGCAGTCAAGGCAGTCAGTGAAGCAACTTGTATCAAGAGCCGGACTGAAGTCATGCAAAGGAGGAGGCGTGAACCCATCACCTCTAGAGGCAATTGCTCAAGCCACTCTCGAAGCAAGAGCAGCTCATGTTCATTTGCTCCCCAGGTGAATTTATACACCTGGAAGCTCTTCTGTTCGATCAAATCGGCAGCCCATTGCCACTCATGGGCTTTAAAGGCGTGCAAAATAGCCTGAGTGGTCTGATCATGCTTAGCGTACCAGATGCTGGCACGATAGTGTAAAAGGGGTACTAGGTTAGGTAGCATTCGCTCAAGCTGATAGCGCAAGGCTTCGGCAAACAGCATATGATAGCGATACCATTGACGCTTGCTATCCAGTGACACGACAAACAAGTTAGCCTTCTCGAGGTATTGGAGCATCAGCTGGCTGCTGTGCTGCTCTGTTACCGCATCGCAGAGCGTGGCATTGAGCTGTTCAAGGATAGATGTACAAAGCAGAAATGTCTGCACTTCCTGTGGCTGTCTCTTCAGCACAACTTCCGTCAAATAGTCCAGGATGTAACGCTGTTCTCTACTTATCTCCTGCAGTAATCTGAGAGGATCAGTTTGCTCTGGGAAGGAGAGACCTAGTAATTGCAAGCCCATCAGCCAACCCTCCATGCGCACCGTTACTGCCCGGACGGTCTCATCTGATAGCTGGATTCCCATTACCTCATGGAACAAGGCTCTTGTCTCCTCCACTGTACAGCACAACTGATCCGTACGTACTTCTAGTATCTGCTTGCGTGACCGAAAGAGAGCAAATGGTAGAGGGGGATCAGCGCGTGTTGCTAGGATGATGCGCAATTGAGTAGGAAGATGCTCGATCAGATATGTGAGAGATGCGTGCACTTGCTGCTCAGTAATTACCTGATAGTCATCTAGGATTAGCAGGAAGTGATCCTCGCCCTCTGCCAGTAAGTTAATAAGCACTATCAGGATATAATTAATGGGCAGTTCCTGTGCCGATTGCAGTTGCATTAATAGTGTAGTGAAGCGTTCTGGCTGTTGCATCTTCAGTGCAATAAGAACATATGTCCAGAACAACCGCGGGTTGTTATCCGCTTCATCCAGAGAGACCCAAGCTACCCGGGGGCTATTTGCAGGCAATGATTGACTCCAACTAGCGAGTAAAGTGGTCTTGCCAAAGCCAGCAGCCGCAGAGACAAGCGTAAGCGGATACTTCAGACTCTCATTAAGCAAGGTTGTCAGACGAGGACGTGAAATCAGAGAACTCGGCGTGATGGGCGGCAAGAATTTGGGGACTAGAAGAAGCTGATTCTCTAGGGACATTGGTACATTTGGAATAGCCTCTTCACTCTGTAAGACACCCTGATTTTCTTCATCAGGCTGATCCATCTTCTATAATATCCTCTCTACTTGATTGAGAAAAGCACAAATACAAAGTGCAATCCTTGGTTATTCTGCATGACAAGTAGCTTTTAGAAAGAGGGTAACAATGTTGAACTTAGCATCAGCAGTGACATTAGAGAACTTTGACCAAGATTTACAGTTAACGGCCCAGAAAGCCCCGCCCTTTTATGGAATCTCACAGACCTAACTTGAGAAGAATCTTTACCACAGAGCCCTCAAGTATAGATCTACGATTCGGAAATGCAATAGGTTGCGCTAAATCCATAACGAGTGGGAATCATTTTCATAATATACATATCCAGTAGAAATTGGAGAAGATAGGAGTGATGCAGAAGTCAACTGATACTGTTGGGACTTCCATGAAATTATATCGATTACTGCCTATTTGATATTCTTACATCAAGAAATACATATTGCCTCCCGATATAATTTGAGAAGAGATGAAATT